>NZ_PGTB01000298.1 GCF_002786325.1 Pseudooceanicola lipolyticus
GCCCAGGGTGCAGGCCTCGCCGGCGGTGCCGCCCGCCGCCTCGGCCGCGGCCAGGATACGGTCGCGCGCCTCTTCGGTATCGGCCGAGCAGGCGTCGAACTGGCCGCCGTCCTCGCCGATGCGATAGCGCAGGGTAAAGGGGGTGATCACCGGGCGCGGCGCGGCGATGTCCAGCGTCACGCGCAGGCCGCGCGGCGCGGCGCGGCGAAGCTTGGCCTCCAGCTCGGCCTTTTCTTCCGGGCTGTTGGCGATGGCGGTGATCGCGATCTGTTCGGCATCCACCGAGATCTTGGAACGCGGCAGCAGCGACAGGGCGGTGGCGGTGAATTCCAGCGCCTGTTCCCAGCCCTCGGGGATCGGGTGGTCGGCAGTTGCCATCAGGTCGGCCACCGGCGCCGGTGCGGCGATCTCGGTCAACCGTTCGATCAACTCCTCGCGATCCTCCGAGACCGGGACCAGCCCGTTCACCGAGATGCCGCTTTGATTGCGCAGGATCTCGACCGAAAAGCGCGGCGGAGCCACCGCCTCGGGCGGGGTGGTCTGCATCTTGTCAATGACGCGGGCGGAATCGACAACTTCGCCCGCGGCGCTGGTGGCCTGGAACCGCTGTGCCTCGTCCGGGGCGGATCCGGTCAGCACCACGCGCAAGCCGTCGGATTCGACCTGGGCCCAGTCCAGCCCACGCTGATCCAGCGCTTCGCGAACCACGGTTTCCGAGGAGTCCTCGACCGCCGTGGCCATGTAGCCGGCGGCGATAAGGCACAGCAGCGCGCCCGATAGGAAGGTTGCCAGAACGACGACTGCCGTGGAAATGCGCATCGGTTGCCGGTCTCACCCCGTCTTTGCTGAACGGGGTCTCTCTTAACGGCGCGGGCCGCCGGGTTCAATCAGGCCAGCAACGCCACTGCCAGGAAGATGAGCGGAATAAGGCCGGTGTCGCGGTTGGCGCGGAACAGCTGCAGCATCTTGCCGCCATCCTCGGGGTCGAAGCCGCGCAGCTGCCAGGCCATGTGCCAGCCCATCGCCCAGGGTCCGCCCAGCGCCAGCACCAGTGCCAGGACGCTTGCCTGCGGCTGCACCGCCAGGATGATGGCGATTCCCATCAGCAGAACGGTGCCGACCAGGAAATATTTCAGCCAGCCCACGGTTTCGGCGCCGAACAGGCGCGCGGTTGATTTCACCCCGATCAGGGCGTCGTCCTCGGCGTCCTGGTGGGCATAGATGGTGTCGTAGAACAGCGTCCAGCAGATGCCGGACAGGTACAGGATCACCGCCGGCCAGCCCAGGCTGCCGCTATGCGCCGTCCAGGCCAGCATCGCGCCCCAGTTGAAGGCGAGGCCCAGGAAGACCTGCGGCCACCAGGTGAACCGCTTGGCAAAGGGATAGACGGTGACGGTCAGCAGCGACAGCACCCCCATGGCGATTGCGGCGGGATGGAAGGTGAGCAGGATGCCCAGCGCAATCAGCGATTGCAGCACCATCCAGGCCAGCGCCTGTCTCACGCTGACCGCGCCCGAGGGGATCGGCCGCGACCGGGTGCGCGCGACCTTGCCGTCGATGTCGCGGTCGGCGATGTCGTTCCAGGTGCAGCCGGCGCCGCGCATCAGGATGGCGCCGAGGCCGCAGCCGGCGAAGATCCACAGGTCTTCCCAGCGCGGGCTCTGATCGGCAAGGATCGCCAGTGTCAGCCCCCACCAGCAGGGCAGCAGCAGCAGCCAGGTGCCGATTGGCCGGTCGGCGCGCGACAGCCGCAGATAGGGCCGCAGCGGCGCCGGCGCGTGGGT
Source organism: Pseudooceanicola lipolyticus (assembly GCF_002786325.1). GTDB lineage: Bacteria > Pseudomonadota > Alphaproteobacteria > Rhodobacterales > Rhodobacteraceae > Pseudooceanicola_C > Pseudooceanicola_C lipolyticus. Next base: position 1,785 of record NZ_PGTB01000298.1, read on the forward strand.
GTCGACCCAGTTGTCCTGCGGGGCGTCGGATACCTGACCGTCTGGCATAGGGGCGTCGCCTTGCATATATCCTGTTCCATGAGCGCGAAGATCAGGTTGTATGTAGAGCACCCCCTGGGGGAAGGGCAAACGGTTCCCTTGAACCGGGACCAGGCACATTACCTGTTCGGGGTGATGCGGCTGGCTGAAGGGGCCGGTGTTTTGCTGTTCAACGGGCAGGACGGCGAATGGCTGGCCACGGTCAGTGCGGCGGGCAAGCGCGGCGGCGCGCTGGCGGTATCGTCGCCGACCCGGCCGCAGCAAACCCCGCCCGACCTGTGGCTGTTATTCGCGCCGGTCAAGAAGGCACGCACCGATTTCATCGTTGAAAAGGCGGTGGAACTGGGGGCAGCGCGGATCCAGCCGGTGCAGACCGAGTTCACCAATTCCGAGCGCATCCGCCAGGACCGGCTGCAGGCGCATGCGGTCGAGGCGGCCGAGCAATGCGGCGCCACCACGGTGCCCGAGGTGGCCGGCCTGCTGCGGTTGGACCGGCTGCTGGCCGATTGGTCCGGCTCGCGCCGTCTGCTGTTCTGTGACGAGGGCGCCGCCGGGGCGCCGTCGGGTCTG
>NZ_PGTB01000299.1 GCF_002786325.1 Pseudooceanicola lipolyticus
GCCGTCGCCATGTAGCAGCGCGCACCGGTTTTCGCCGACATGGCCCAGCCCCTGCACCGCCACGGTGCGGCCGGCCAGGTCGGGCGCGCCAAAGCGATGCCGCGCGGTGGTGCGGATGCCGTTGAAAATGCCGCGCGCGGTGACCGGCGAGGGATCGCCGCTGGCAAAGGGCCCGTCGGGCAGACCGGCGACAAAGCGGGTCGCGGTGGCGACCTGGGCCATATCGGCGGGGGTCATGCCCATATCCTCGGCCGTCCAGTACCGGCCGCCCAGCCCTTCGATCGCCTGCGCGAAAGCCGCCAGCAACGCGGGCGATTTCAGCTGTGCCGGATCGCCGATGATCACCGCCTTGCCGCCGCCCAGGGGCAGACCGGCAGCGGCATTCTTGTAGGTCATGCCGCGCGACAGGCGCAGCACATCCTCAAGCGCCGCCGCCTCATCCGGATAGGGGCGCATCCGCAGCCCGCCCGCGGCGGGGCCAAGCCGGGTGGAATGAATGGCGATGAAACCCAGCAACCCGCACTCGGCCGCTTCGACGCGCACGACCTCTTCGTGCGTGGTGGTTTTGATGGTGGAAATCCGCATGTTTTACCCTCGGAACGCTGGTAACTCTTTGCTCATACCGATGCCGGAATTATGCCACAGAAGTTGAAACGCTTCTCACCAAAATTGCCTGCGCACCCGCATTGTGATAGTGATTTCTGACGTATTGGCGTAGCATTTTGGTGAAAACCTGCATGGATCAGATCGACCGCAAAATCGTACGGCTTTTGCAAGGGGACGGGCGCATGCGGATCGCCGACCTGGCCGAGGCCGTCGGCCTGTCGGCCACGCCCTGCGCAAGGCGGCTGGAGCGGCTGCAGGCCGAGGGCGTCATCACCGGGTATGGCGCGCGGGTCGATCCGGCACAGCTGGGTCTGCCGGTGACGATCTTCGTCTCGGTCGAACTGGAAAAGCAGGACCGCGGCGCGGTCGACGCCTTCGAACGCGAGATCACCCGCTGCGACGAGGTGATGGAGTGTTATCTCATGACCGGATCGCGCGATATCCTGCTGCGGGTGGTGGCCGCCGACCTGGCCGCCTTCGACACCTTCCTGGAAAACCGGCTGATGCGGGTGCCGGGCATCCGCAACATGCGCTCGAACTTCGCCTTGCGCACGATGGTGCGCCGCGAAACGCTGCCCGATTCCGGATGATCCCTTGCCGCAGGGCAGGCAACGCTTTACCTACATCTCATGACTGCCCCGCTGATCGATCCCTTTGCGCGCGCCATCACCTATCTGCGCGTCTCCGTCACCGACCGGTGCGATTTCCGCTGTGTTTATTGCATGGCGGAGAACATGACCTTCCTGCCCAAGAAAGAACTGCTGACCCTGGAAGAGCTGGACCGCATGTGTACCACCTTTGTCGGTCTGGGCGTGGAAAAGCTGCGCATCACCGGGGGCGAACCGCTGGTGCGCAAGGGCATCATGACCTTCTTCAACGCGATGACCCGGCACCTGGAGTCCGGCGCGCTGAAGGAACTGACGGTGACCACCAACGGGTCGCAGCTGGCGCGTTTCGCCGATGACCTGGCGGCGGCGGGGGTGCGGCGGATCAATGTCTCGCTGGACACGCTGGACGAGGACAAATTCGCGGCGATCACCCGCTGGGGCCGGCTGCCGCAGGTGCTGAATGGCATCGACGCGGCGCAGAAGGCCGGGCTGCGCATCAAGATCAACGCCGTCGCGCTGAAGGGCTTCAACGAGGACGAACTGCCCCGGATCACCGAATGGTGCGCCGAGCGCGGCATGGACCTGACCTGGATCGAGGTCATGCCAATGGGCGATATCGGCAACGAGAACCGGCTGGGCCAATACTGGTCGCTGAAAGACGTGCGCGCGCAATACCAAGCGCAGTATAGCGTCACCGACCTGGCCGAGCGCACCGGCGGGCCGGCACGGTATGTGCGGCTGGAAGAGACCGGGCAAAAGATCGGGTTCATCACGCCGCTGTCCCATAACTTCTGCGAAAGCTGCAACCGGGTGCGACTGACCTGCACCGGCGAACTCTATATGTGCCTCGGACAAGAGGACATGGCCGACCTGCGCGCGCCGCTGCGCGCCTGGCCCGAGGACGACCGCCCGCTGCAGGAAGCCATCCGCGCGGCGATCTCGTTGAAACCCAAGGGCCATGATTTCGACTATTCGCGGCAGCGCCTGGACGGCCAGATGCCGCGCCACATGAGCCACACGGGCGGCTGATGCCCGCGGCGCAGGGCGCGCCTACCGCGCTGTTCCGGTTTTATCGCTGCGTGACGCGCGCGGCTTTGCCGCTGGCCCGGCGCAGCGTCACGCGCAAGCT
>NZ_PGTB01000300.1 GCF_002786325.1 Pseudooceanicola lipolyticus
GCCGCTGCGGCTGCGCCCCGATGGCTTTGCCCAGCTGCTGAACGCCATTGTCAGCCAGCAGGTAAGCGTGGCCTCGGCCAGCGCGATCTGGGGGCGGATGCAGGCGGCGGGGCTGACCGGGCCGGAACCGGTGCTTGCGGCCAGCGAAGAGGACCTGCGCGCGGTGGGGCTGAGCCGGCAGAAGATCCGCTATGCCCGCGCCCTGGCGACGGCGGGGATCGATTACCCGGCGCTGCGCGCGGCGCCGACGGCGCAGGTGATCGAGCGTCTGACCGCGGTGCCGGGCATCGGCGTCTGGACGGCGGAGATCTACGCGATGTTCTCGCTGGGCCGGGCCGATGTGTTTGCACCGGGCGATCTGGCGTTGCAGGAATCGGCGCGGCTGGTTTTCGATCTGGAGGCGCGGCCCGGCGAAAAACGGTTGCGCTCGATGGCCGAGGCCTGGTCGCCCTGGCGGTCGGTTGCGGCACGGCTGTTGTGGGCCTATTACCGCGTGGACAAAAACAGGGAAGGCATTGGATGACAAGGGTATTGCAAGCAGGCCGCAAGGCTCCGGTATCGGGCGAGACCCGGTCGGCGGTGGTGTTCCTGCATGGCTATGGCGCCAACGGCGCCGATCTGCTGGGGCTGGCCGACCCGCTGGGCGAACATCTGCCCGACACGCTGTTCGTGGCGCCCGACGCGCCCGAGACGATCCCCGGCATGCCCTTCGGCTTTCAGTGGTTCCCGATCCCCTGGCTGGACGGGTCCTCGCAAGAGGCGGCCGAGCAGGGGATGCGCGCGGCGGTGGACGATCTGAACGCCTTCCTCGACGCGCTGATGGTGGACGAGGATCTGCTGCCGGAACAGGTGGCGCTGTTCGGCTTTTCCCAGGGCACGATGATGGCGCTGCAGGTGGCGCCGCGGCGCGAGGACGCGCTGGCCGGGGTGGTCGGGTTTTCCGGGCGGCTGTTGAACCCCGACCTGCTGCCGGAAGAGGTGCAATCGCGCTTTCCAGTGCTGCTGGTGCATGGCGATGCCGATGACGTGGTGCCGCCGCAATCGCTGCCCGAGGCGGCGGAGGCCCTGCAACAGGCGGGGTTCAAGGAGGTGTTTGCCCACGTGATGAAAGGCACCGCGCATGGCATCGCGCCCGACGGGCTGAGCGTGGCGCTGGCCTTTTTGCGCGACAAGCTGTCATTCTGAAGGAGGAAAGCCATGCTGATCGTCACCGGAACGGTGGAACTGGATGCCGCCAAGGTGGAGGTGATGAAAACCGCCGCCACCGAGATGGCGCGTGCCACGCGGCAGGAGCCGGGCTGCCGGGTCTATGCCTTTTGGCAGGATATCGAGCGGCCGAACCGGTTCCGCGTCTATGAGGAATGGGACGATGCCGCGTCGCTGAAGGCACATGGCGAGACCGCGCATATGGCCAGCTTCCGGGCGGCCTTGGCCGGGGCCGGGGTGTTGTCGCGCGATATCTACTGTTTCGAGCCGGGTCCGATGACGCGGCTGTGATGCTGCGCCATGCAGCCCGGATTGCCGGGCTGCATGGACTGGGCGGGCCGGATCAGGCCAGCATCACCATCGGGCTTTCCAGGTTGTCGACGATCGCCTGCAACAGCTGTGCACCCAGGGCGCCGTCGATCACCCGGTGATCGACGCTGAGCGTCACCGACATCACGGTTGCCGCGGTCACTTCGCCATCGTCGCCGATCACCGGCTTTTTCACCCCGGCGCCGACCGCCAGGATGGCGCCGTGCGGCGGGTTGATCACCGCGTCGAAATTGTCGATGCCGAACATGCCGAGATTGGAGACCGCAAAGCTGCCGCCCTGGTATTCATGCGGCGCCAGCTTGCGGTCGCGGGCGCGGCTGGCGAGATCCTTCATCTCGGCCGACAGCGCCGACAGCGATTTCATGTCGGCATCTTTCAGCACCGGGGTGAACAGCCCGCCCTCGATGGCGACGGCGACGGCGACATCGGAGGGTTTCAGTTGCAGGATGCGGTCGCCGGCCCAGACGGCATTGGCGGCTGGCACCTGCTGCAGGGCCAGCGCGCAGGCCTTGATGACGAAATCGTTGACCGACAGTTTCACCCCGCGGCTCTCCAGCTGCTTGTTCAGCTGGCCGCGGAATTTCAGCAGCGCGTCGAGCCGGATGTCGCGGCGCAGGTAGAAATGCGGGATCTGCTGTTTCGCCTCGGTCAGCCGCGCGGCGATGGTCTTGCGCATGCCGTCCAGCTTGATTTCCTGATAGTCGCGGCCTTCGTACATCTTGGCCACCGCATCGGCCGAGGGGCCGGCGGCAGGCGCGGCCGCGGGCGCGGCGGCTTGCGGTTTCGCCGCCTCG
>NZ_PGTB01000301.1 GCF_002786325.1 Pseudooceanicola lipolyticus
GCCCGCGCCTGCCGGTGGCCGATCCCTATACGCTGGTGGTCGACAACCCCGAATCCGGCCCGCCCCGCGCGGTCGGGCACGTCCCCGACGCGGCGCTGCAATCCACACTTGCCAGCCTGATGGCCGACCGCTCCGGCAGCGCCGACCTGACCCTGGCCAGCGGCGCCATCGCGCCCAGCTGGGGCGCGGATGTGCTGGAGACCATCGGCCAGATCGACGATCTGGCGGAATGGTCCCTGACGCTCAGCGGCAATCGCGGCGACGTCACCGGCTGGACCAGCGACCGCGCGCTGCAGGAACGGCTGATGGCGGCGCTGGCCAGCGATCTGCCCGGCGCGCTGGAGGGCCGCGCCGAGATTGCCTATCGCCCGGTCTTCCTGGCCGCCGCCGCGCTTGCCCCCGCCCTGCAGACGCTGGAGGATTGCGGCCCGCTGACGCTGAAGGATGCGCCCGCCACCGGATACGGCCCCGACACCGCCGTCACCGTGACCGGGCGGGTGGCGGAAACCGCCACCCGCGTGCGGCTGTTTGATGCGCTGCGCGAGATCGCCGGAGCGCGCGATATCGTGCTCGATGTCGAGGTGCTGAACCCGACGCTGTGCCTGATCGAAAGCCACCTGCCCCAGGCCCCGGCCAGCGCCATCGACGTGGCCTTCACCGTCGGCGACCGGGACGAGCCGAATCCTTCGGGGCGGTTCTTTGTCGGCGAAAACCCGGTGATCGACGTGGTGCTGCCGCCGGATGTGACCGACGGCTTTCTCACCGTGTCGATCCTCGACGTGTCCGGCAACGTGTTCCACCTGCTGCCCAATCTCAACCGCGAGGACAATTCGGTGGCGGCCCTGCGCGACGGCCGGCAGGGCGAGGTGCGGATCCGCGTCGCCTATGACCTGCAGGAAGCCGCCGAAAACGGCGGGCTGGCCTTCCGCGTCGATGACAGCACCCTGGGCAAAAGCAAGGTGATCGTGCTGCATTCGGCCGAGCCGCTGTTCGACGGGCTGCGGCCCACCGCCGAAAGCGCTTCGGGCTATGCCCAGGCGCTGCAGGAATTTGCCGGGCGCAACGCCGCCAGCCTGCTGTCGCTGGACAGCCGCATCCTGGTGACCGCAACGCCCTGAGCCGGGCAAAACTATCCGGGATAGTTTTGCCAAGAGTTTCCCCGAAACTCTTGGCCCCCTACACTACGTCCACCACGATCACGGTGATGTTGTCGGCGCCGCCGCCGGTCAGCGCGATCTGCACCAGCTCGTCGGCGACCGTTTCGATCGGATAGCGCGCCAGCGCGCCGCGCAGGATGTTGAACGTGGCGTATTTGGTCAGCCCGTCCGAGCAGATCAGGAACCGGTCGCCGACGCGGATCTCGCCACGCACCTTGTCCAGTTCCAGTTCCTCCCCGACCCCGACCGCGCGGGTGATGGCATTGGCCTGCGGGTGCTGCTCGGCCTCGTCCCAGGTCATCTTGCCGGCGGCGACAAACTCGGCCACGGCGGAATGGTCGGTGGTCAGCAGCTCGATCTCGCCATCGCGCAGCCGGTAGATGCGGCTGTCGCCGGCCCAGAGGCCCAGGAAATGCCCGCCCGCGATCAGCAGCGCCGCCACCGTCGCGCCGATCACCCCGCGCCCGCGCGATTCGGCCTCCTGCACGATGATCCGGTGCGCCTGGGCGATCGCCTCGCGCAGGGCATGCATCCGCGCGGTCGGCTCCAGCCCGGCGGGAATCGTGGCGATGGAATCGGCAATCAGGCGGCTGGCGAAATCGCCGGCATCGTGGCCGCCCATGCCATCGGCCACCACCCAGATCGCATGGTCCGGCAACGCCAGCACCGCGTCCTCGTTGACCTTGCGCTTCAGCCCCACATGGGTGCGGGCATTGTACCGGAAAGGACTGTGTTCATTCATCGCGGCCGCGCCTCGCTCCAGACCGGCGCAGCCAGGTGAAACAGGCCCGCCGCGCCTGTCTCGTCGGGCAAACCGTCGCAAATCATCACCCTCGGCACCTCGTTGACCACCGCGCTCCAGACGCTGGGCACGGCATACCGGTCCGCCAGCAACCCGGCGGCCAATTCGGGCAGGATACCGCCCGGCGCGGCCTCTGTCAGGACCAGCGTGCGCCCGGCAAAGCGGATCGGCGCCGCGCTGCGCAAATCCGGCACCGGCAGCGCCGCCAGCCGCTGTTGCAGATCCTGCGGCGTCACCGTCTCCTCCAGCGCCGCCAGCGCCAGGTCTTCCAGCCGCGCAAACAGCGCCGCCTCGCTGAAATGGTCCAGCGGCGCCGCGCCGGGCGTCACCACC
>NZ_PGTB01000302.1 GCF_002786325.1 Pseudooceanicola lipolyticus
GGCAGCCACGCTCGGCACCGAGGAGCGGCAAGCGATGATCCGCTCGATGGTCGAGGGCCTGGCCGGCCGGCTGGCCGACGAGGGCGGCCCGCCGGCAGACTGGGCGCGGCTGATCTCCTCGCTCGGGGTGCTGGGTGAGGTGGAACAGGCTCGCGCCATCTATGCCGAGGCCCGGGCCAGCTTTGCCGGCAATGACGCCGCGCTGGCCGAAATCGCCGCCGCGGCGGCCAGTGCGGGGGTGCTGCAATGATCTTCGACCGTTTCGAGGAATTTGCGGCGGCGCTGGCGCCGCACAGCGCACTGGCCGGGCTGGACCTAGGCGAGCGCACCATCGGCGTTGCGGTCTCGGACCGGATCGGTGCGGTGGCGACGCCGCTGGAAACCATCCGGCGCAAGAAATTCACCCTCGACGCCGCCCGCCTGGCCGAGATCATCGCCGGGCGCGGCATCGGCGGCGTGGTGCTGGGCCTGCCCTTCAACATGGATGGCAGCGAGGGGCCGCGCTGCCAGTCGACCCGCGCCTTTGCCCGCAACCTGGCCCGGCAGAGCGATCTGCCGATCGGCTTCTGGGACGAGCGGTTGAGCACCGTCGCCGCCGAACGGGCGCTGCTGGAGGCGGATACGTCCCGAAAACGTCGCGCCGAGGTGATCGACCATGTCGCTGCCTCCTATATCTTGCAGGGGGCGCTGGACCGGTTGCGGCACCTGCGCGCGGAGACGGACCGATGAGCAAAGACATCTGGAAACGAGAGGAAGTCGAATCCCCCTGCCGGCAGATCTGCGTGCTGCACCCGGTCGAACGGATCTGCGCCGGCTGCTATCGCAGCCTGGAGGAAATTGCCCGCTGGTCGAAGATGAGCGCGGCGGAACGCGCCGAGATCATCGCCGCCCTGCCCGACCGCGCCCCGCGCCTGTCGCGCCGCCGCGGCGGCCGCGCCGCGCGGCTCAGCCGCTAGGGCCTATTGCCGTCGTTGGATTTGGCAAAAGTTTTCGATCCCTTTTGCCCCGCCCGGATGCCTACCAGCCCAGCGCCTTGCGCAGCATGTTCAGCGCCACCAGCGTCAGGAACACGGCAAAGACCCGCTTCAGCGGTTTCGGATCCATCGCATGGGCCAGTTTCACCCCCAGCGGCGCGGTGATCAGCGTCATGCAGATCACCACCAGGAAGGCCACCCCATTCACCGCGCCCAGCGTGAAGGGCGGCCGCACCTCGGAAGGGATCTCGAGGAACAGGAAACCGATGACCGAGGGCACCGCGATGATCACCCCGAACCCGGCCGCGGTGGCCACGGCCCGGTGAATCGGCACGTTGTACAGGCTCATCAACGGCACCCCGAAACTGCCGCCGCCAATTCCCATAAGCACCGACAGGAACCCCACCCCCGGCGATAGCAGCGCCCGGGTCAGACCACGCGGCATCGCATCGCCCAGCCGCCAATGCGACCGGCCCAACCCCATATAGGCGCCGATCAGGATGCCCAGCGCGCCGAACAATCCCTGCAGCGTGGTCGAGCGCAGCGATGCCGCTACCAGCACGCCGATCACCGCCCCCAGCGCGATCCCCGGTGCCCAGCCGCGCAGGATATCCCATTCGACCGCGCCCTTGCGGTTGTGGCTGAGGACCGAGCGCATCGAGGTGACGATGATCGTCGCCAGCGAAGTCGCCAGGCACATCTGCATCAGCTGCGCGCCGCCATAGCCAAGGGTCTGAAACGCGTAGAAGAAACAGGGCACCAGCACGATGCCGCCGCCCACCCCCAGCAGCCCCGCCAGCACCCCGGCCAGACCGCCGATCACCATCAGTAATACAAGCATCTGCAGCAGCAGCATGGGATCGGGCATCTTTGTCTCCAGCGGATCGCAACGCGCCCTGTAAATCTCAAACCACCGGCTGCGGCAAGCCGATTGGCTGGGCTTGCATTTCCCGAGACCGGCGCTAAGGTCCACGCCGCGCGCGAAAATTCCCGCCCCGACCACACCGAAAGGACATCTCATGCTTCGTACCGGCCTGGTGCTGGGTCTGCTTGCGCTTGTGGGCCCCTTCGCCATTGATATGTACCTTCCGGCGATGCCCCTGATCGCGGCGGAATACGGCAGTTCCGAAACCGCGGTGCAGATGACCCTGACCGCCTATTTCCTTGCCTTCGGACTGGCCCAGATGCTGTATGGCCCGCTGGCCGACCAGGCCGGCCGGCGGCTGCCGCTGTTCCTGGGGCTCGGGGTGTTCGTTGCCGCCTCGCTCGGCGCCGCCTCGGCCGCCAGCGTCGAGGCGCTG
>NZ_PGTB01000303.1 GCF_002786325.1 Pseudooceanicola lipolyticus
CGGCAGCGGCCAGATCGAGGCGCTGTTGGCGGCGGCGCGGGCGGGCGAGCCGCAGGCGCGCCGCATCGTCGACCGGGCCGGGCGGATCTTTGCGCTGGGGCTGGCCAACCTGGTCAATATCTTCGACCCCGAGTTGATCATCCTGTCGGGCGAGCAGATGCAGTTCGACCATCTCTATGCCGAGGCGGTGATCGACGAGATGCGCAAATCGATCGTGCAGGTGGACAAGCCGCCGCCCGAGGTGGTGATCCACAAATGGGGCCACCTGATGTGGGCGCGCGGCGCGGCGGCCTATGCGCTGGACCGGATCTCGGATCTGGCACTGGCCGAGCTGGGCGACGGGTGACTGCCCGGCGGCGCTGCGCGCCTTGGTCCGGCCAAAACTGAACTGCGGCAGCCCGCGTTCCGCGCCCTCGGGCGCCGTTCAGACGAAGCGGTTGACGTAGTTTTCCAGGATCTCCTGCCGCCCCGACCGCGGCTGCGGCGCCACCTCGCCGGCATGTACCCTGGCGAAAATGCTGTCGAAATCGCTTTCCAGCATCGCCTGCGCCCCGTCGGTCTGCCAGCCGGCATAGCGTTCGGCCAGAGCGGATTCCAGCCCGCCATCCTCCAGCATCGCCGCCGCCGCCTTCAGCCCGCGGGCGCAGATGTCCATCGCGCCGACATGGGCGGCGACGAGATCCGTCGCGTCCAGCGACTGGCGGCGCAGCTTGGCGTCGAAATTGGTGCCGCCGGTGCCAAAGCCGCCCGCCTTCAGGATGTGGTAATAGGCCAGCGCCACCTCGGGTGTGTTGTTGGGGAACTGATCGGTGTCCCAGCCCGACTGGTAGTCGTTGCGGTTCATGTCGATCGAGCCGAGCATTCCCTCGGCCGCCGCCAGCGCCAGCTCGTGTTCGAAGGAATGCCCGGCCAGGATCGCGTGGCCCTGCTCGATATTCAGCTTCACCTCGCCTTCCAGCCCGTATTTACGCAGGAAACCGATGCAGGTGGCGACGTCGAAGTCATACTGATGCTTGGAGGGTTCCTGCGGCTTGGGCTCAATCAGGATGGTGCCCTCAAATCCGATCTTGTGCTGGTAGTCGACCACCATGTTCAGGAACCGGCCCATATGGTCCAGCTCTGACGCCAGGTCGGTGTTGAGCAGGGTCTCATACCCTTCGCGCCCGCCCCACAGCACGTAATTCTGCCCGCCCAGCCGGTGCGTCGCATCCATGCACATTTTCACCGTGGCGGCCGCGTAGGCAAAAACATCCGGGTCGGGATTGGTCGAGGCGCCCGCCATCCAGCGGCGGTGCGAGAACATGTTGGCGGTGCCCCACAGCAGGCGGACCTTGCGGCTCGCCATCTTTTCCTCGAACAGGTCGATGATCTGGGTGAAGCGGTCGAAGCTTTCGGCAAAGCTGTCGCCCTCAGGGCGGATATCGGCATCGTGCCAGCAAAAGAACGGCTGGCCGAGGATGTCGAACAGGTCGAAGGCGCAATCGGCCTTGACCCGCGCCATCGCCATGTCGTCCTGCGGATACCAGGGCCGGCTGAAGGTCTGGCCACCGAAGGGGTCGCCGCCCTCCCAGGCGAAGGAATGCCAATAGGCGACGGCAAAGCGCAGATGCTCTTCCATCCGCTTTCCCATCACCACCGCGTCCGGATCGTAATGGCGAAAGGCCAGCGGGTTGTCGCTGTCCGGGCCTTCGTAGCGGACGGGAGAAAGGCCTTCGAAAAACGGGTGGGTCATGGCATCGCTTTCAGGGCTGGATAGGCGGCGGCAAAATCGCCATAGGCGGCATCGTAGGCGGCGGTGAGATCGGCGCGCGGGGCGATGGTTTCGGCCACCGGCGGGCGGGTCATCACGTTGTGCGGCGCGGCGCCGGTGAGGCCGCAGATCGCCAGCCGCGCCGCGCCCAGCGCGGCACCGAATTCGCCCTGCTCCGGCATGTCGACAGGCAGGCCCAGCACGGTGGCCAGCAGTTCCACCCAATAGCGCGAGCGGGTGCCGCCACCGATGGCCAGCACCCGGTCCAGCCGGGCGCCGGTGGATTTCAGCGCCTCGAGATTGTCGCGCAGGGCAAAGCTCACCCCTTCCAGCACCGCGCGGGTCAGGTCGGCGCGGTCGGCGCCGATGTCGAGCCCGGTGAAGGCGCCGCGCACCGCGCTGTCATTATGCGGCGTGCGCTCGCCCGAGAGATAGGGCAGGAAGCGCAGCGCGCCGGGCGCGGCCAGCGGGCCGAGTTCGCCGGTCA
>NZ_PGTB01000304.1 GCF_002786325.1 Pseudooceanicola lipolyticus
GGGGCAGGCTCGGCCTCGCTGCGGCGCGGCTGGGCCTGCGGATCCAGCGTCAGGATCTCGGGGGCATCGCCGCTGCCCGCACGCGGCTGCGGCGCCTGGGCCAATTGCGCCGGTGTCAGCGAAGGCTGAAAGCCGCAGACCTGCTGGCGCTGCTGCGTCACCCGCGGCACCCAGGTCACGTTGCCGTTAATCCCGGCGCGGATATAGGCGCAGCCGCGGCTGTCGATATATTGGCGGCCGGTGAACGAGGCCGGGGGAAACTCGGCCGGCGGCTCGGCATCGCGCAGGCGCTGCGCCTGCGCCCCCTCGATCGGGGCACAAACTAGGAATAGTAGGGCCACCGTAAGATTTGTTATTCTCATGACTGCTCCCCACGAGATATTGGGGGCAACCATGCCGCATGTTCTGGCTTGAGTAAAGCGCGCGGGGTCTATTTGGTGCCGAACATGCGGTCGCCGGCATCGCCGAGACCGGGCATGATATAGCCCTTTTCGTTCAGCCCCCGGTCCAGCGCCGCGGTGACGATCTGCACGTCGGGATGCGTCTCTTTCATCCGCGCCACCCCCTCGGGCGAGGCCAGCAGGCAGAGAAACCGGATATCGGTGGCGCCGGCCTCTTTCAGCAGGCTGACCGCCGCCGCCGAACTGTTGCCGGTGGCCAGCATCGGGTCCACCGCGATCACCAGCCGGTTTTCCAGCGATTCCGGCACCTTGAAGTAATATTGCACCGGTTGCAGCGTTTCCTCGTCACGATAGAGCCCGACAAAACCGACCCGCGCCGAGGGGATCAGCTCGAGCGCGCCGTCCAGCATGCCGTTGCCCGCCCGCAGGATCGACACCAGCGCCAGTTTCTTGCCCGCCAGCGTCAGCGCGTCCATTTCCTCCAGCGGGGTTTCGATCGGCTTGCGTGTCATCGGCAATTCGCGGGTGATCTCGTACAGCAACAGCTGGGTGATCTCGCGCAGAAGCTGGCGGAAAACCGCCGTGGGCGTGCCCTTGTCCCGCATCAGCGTCAGCTTGTGCTGCACCAGGGGGTGTTCGACGATGGTCAGTTGCTGGCTCATGGCGGGTCCTCGCGTTTTGAGCCATGTTATTGCGGCAGAGCGCTCGGCGTGGCAAGGGCAGCATCCCGGTTGTGGCCCGGCAGGCCGCGATATTTCCCGATCCCGCGCCGATTCTTTCCCCTTCCCGCGCCGGAACCGCACGCCCGCCCCCCGCGACACCACCTGCGGTGGCCTATTTACCGGGCCGGAAGAAAACTCCGCCCCGGCCCCTGCGCCGGCACGTCCAGGTGATCGGCGATGCTGGCCGCGACATCGGCGAAGGCCACCTGCCCCAGCGGCCCCGCGCCGCGCCCCGCCACCAGCACCGGCACCCGCTCGCGCGTGTGGTCGGTGCCGGTCCAGGACGGGTCATTGCCGTGATCGGCGGTGAACAGCATCAGGTCACCCGGCCGCAACCGCGCGAGCAGCGGCCCGACCGACGTGTCGAACCATTCCAGCGCGCGGGCATAGCCCGACACGTCGCGGCGGTGGCCATAAAGGCTGTCGAACTCGACAAAATTGGCAAAGGTCAGGCTGCCCTCCTCGGCCGTCGCCACCAGGTCGGCCAGATGCTGCATCAGCTCTGCATCCGTGCCTTTGCGCAGCTCGTCGATGCCTTCCATCGAGAAGATGTCGCCGATCTTGCCAACCGCATAGACCCGACGCCCAGCCTGCTGCACCCAGTTGGTCAGAACCGGTTGTGGCGGGCGGATGGCATAGTCGTGCCGGTTGGCGGTGCGGGTAAACCCCGCCTCGACCGAGCCGACAAAGGGCCGGGCGATCACCCGGCCCACCTTCATCGCGTGCAGGCGCGGCGCCACCGCCTGGCACAGCTCCAGCAGCCGCTTTAGGCCAAAGCGCTCTTCATGCGCGGCGATCTGGAACACGCTGTCGGCCGAGGTATAGCAGATCGGCCAGCCGCTGCGCATATGCTCGGCGCCCAGCTGTTCGAGGATCACGGTGCCCGAGGCGTGGCAGTTGCCCAGGATACCGCCGCTTCCCGCCGCCGCGGCCACCGCCGCCGACAGGTCGGCGGGAAAGGCCGGGCGGGTTTCGGGGAAATAGTGCCAGTCCCACGGCACCGGCAGCCCCGCCAGTTCCCAATGCCCCGACGGCGTGTCCTTGCCGGGGCTGACCTCGCTTGCGGCGCCGCACAGGCCGCGCGGATCGGCCCCCAGCCCCGGC
>NZ_PGTB01000305.1 GCF_002786325.1 Pseudooceanicola lipolyticus
ACCGCCTCGGCCTCGGGCACCGGGCGGGGGCGGCTCAATTCGGCGAGATCGCGGAAGAAGGCGGGCTGCCCGATCCGCTCGGACAGGTAGGTATGGATCGGCGCAAAGCGCTCGGCCAATTCGCCGCGCAGCGCGGCGCCGAACATCTCGACATCGCGGTTGGGCACCGGCACCTGCTCGGCGGGCAGCTCCAGCAAGTGCTGGCGCAGCGCCTGGGCCGGCTCGGGCGGCAGCTCGTGATTGCCGCGCCGGGCAATCTCCATCGCCGCCCGCGGCAGGCTCGGATTGGCGCGCCCGGCCGGGATCAGCCCGTCGGGGAAGTCGGCGCCGGCCTGGATCATGAAATCCTGGGTCGAGCCGCCGGCGGCGAGGATTGCGTCATAAGGCCGCAGCATCAGCCGCACCCCCGGCACCAGGTCGGCCCAGGATTCGACCACGGTGCGGAAGTTGAAATGGATATTGTCGTAATAGGACACCGCGCCGCCATCGCGCAGCGACGGCAGCTTCTCGCCCACTTTCAGCCGCTGGCCATGCCAGGAGATCAGGTAGTCATCCGGGCGGCGCAGGGCGCAATAGACCTCGAATTCGGCATCGGGGAAGATCCCGGTCAGGGTCTCGATCAGGGCGGGGCGGACCTGGCCGAAATTGGCGAAGGCCTCGGAACACAGGATCACCGTCTGCGGCTTCAGAAACCTGATCTGGTTCTGGATCGCCAGCAGCATCTGCGGGCTGGCGGGCAGGCGGCGGAACTGGCCGGGGACTTTGCGATGCTCGGACACCTCGGCCATCATCTTATAGGCCAGCGCGCTATGCGGCTCGCGGATGTTCACATCCGCCTCACCGGCGCGGTCCTTGCCCGACAGCGCCCGCGCCAGGGTGCTGGCAAAGCCGCGGGATTCCACCGCCGGATAGAGGATCCCGGCCTGGATCAGCCGGTGCCAGTTCTGCGCCAGGAAGGTCTGCAGGGCGGTCGAGCCCACCTTGTGGTGGCCGATATAGAGGATGACTTTCATGGACTGCCCGTTTCGCTTGAAGCTTGCCGGGCTCTTTAGAATAACTTCCGCGCAGGGGGAAGAGCGGCCGCCGCCGGCAATTGCACCCGCCCGGCGCCGGCGCTAGGGAGGACGGGCTTGATAAAGACGGGACCGGATCATGGTTGGCGAGATCGTTTTTCACCTGGGCGACTGCAAGACCGGCACCACCTCGGTGCAGTCGGTGCTGGCCGCCGGCGCCTGGTCGACCGCGGCCGGGGCGGGGGCCGATATCCTCTATCCGGCGCGGTTCAACCATATCCCGCTGGCCAAGACGCTGTCGGTGCCCAAGGAGATGCCGCATGAGGCGGCGCGCTTTGCCAAGCTGCGCAGCGCCTTCGAGGCCTCGGGCGCCGCCCATGGGGTGGTCTCGGCGGAACATTTCGAATTTGTCGATCCCGAGCTGGTGGCGGCGGCGATCGAGCGGCACCTGCCGGATTATGCCGGGCGCATCCGGCTGATCGCCTATGTCCGCCCGCATGCCGACCGGCTGGTCTCGACCTTCGCGGAACGCGCCAAGAAGGGGCTGTTCATGGATTCGCTGGAGGCGATGCACGAGCGGCTGGTGGCCGACCGGCTGCTGTTCTACACCCCGCGTTTCGAAAAATGGCGGGCCCTGTTCGGCCCCGCCTTCACCCTGCGGCCCTTCGTCCGGGATAGGCTCTACCAAGGCGATGTGGTGCGGGATTTCTTCTCTTTCGTGCTGGGCGGCGGCGGTTTCGACCTGACCCGGCCAACCGAT
Source organism: Pseudooceanicola lipolyticus (assembly GCF_002786325.1). Classification (GTDB taxonomy): domain Bacteria; phylum Pseudomonadota; class Alphaproteobacteria; order Rhodobacterales; family Rhodobacteraceae; genus Pseudooceanicola_C; species Pseudooceanicola_C lipolyticus. The sequence goes on from NZ_PGTB01000305.1 coordinate 1,774, forward strand.
GCCAATGAATCGCTGTCGGTCCAGGACATCGCGATGATGCGCGCGGTGCATGCCCAGCTGCGCGGCCGCGCCAAGCTGCGCGGCTCGCAGCAATCGCTGGGCTGGTACATGGCCGACCTGCTGGGCAAGGAGGCCGATCCCGCGGGCACCCGCCCGCGCCTGCATCGCCGCCTGGCCGACCAGGTGGTGGCCACCTATCGCGCCGATGCCGCGGCGCTGGATGCGGCGTTTTTCGACGGCACGCCGATGTCGGACGCGCTGGAGGCGGCGCCGGGCAAGGCGGTGGCCGAGGCGCAGTCCTTCACCCCGGAGGACCATTTCAGCGCCGCCGAGCTGCGCCGCTTCCGGGCCTGGGCCAAGCTGCTCGGCCGGATCATGGCCGCCGATCCGGCGCAGTTCGACTGGGCGGTGCGCCCGCAGTCCTTC
>NZ_PGTB01000306.1 GCF_002786325.1 Pseudooceanicola lipolyticus
CGGAAGCGGCGCTGGCGCTGGCCGCAACCGCGCCCGGCCGCAATCCGGCGCTGGACCATTGGCGGACGCTGCGCCCCGGCTGAGCCCCGCGACAATGTGATCCCGCGGCGCGCGCGAAAAGCGTTGGATGCGCCCCGGGGCCGTCATATACAGGCGCCATGATCACCGAGCTTGGCCATTTCACCCTGATCCTCGCCTTCCTGATCGCCATCGTGCAGATGGTGGTCCCGATGATCGGCGCGGCGAAGCGCTGGCCGGGCTGGATGGCGGTGGCCGAACCGGCAGCCAATGCCCAGTTCCTGATGACCGCCTTTGCCTTCGGCGCGCTGATGCATGGCTTTGTCACCTCCGACTTCTCGCTGAAGCTGGTGGTGGATAACAGCCATTCGGCCAAGCCGATGCTGTACAAGATCGCCGGCACCTGGGGAAACCACGAAGGCTCGATGCTGCTGTGGGTGCTGATCGTCACCCTGTTCGGGGCCTGCGCCGCCTGGTTCGGCGGGGCGCTGCCGCCGACGCTGAAGGCGCGGGTGCTGAGCGTGCAGGCGGCGATCGCGGTGGCGTTTTTCGCCTTCATCCTGTTCACCTCCAACCCGTTCCTGCGGATGGCGGTGCCACCGTTTGACGGGCGCGACCTGAACCCGTTGCTGCAGGATCCGGGCCTGGCCTTCCATCCGCCGTTTCTCTACCTCGGCTATGTCGGGTTCTCGATGGCCTATTCCTTTGCCGTCGCCGCGCTGATCGAGGGGCGGGTCGATGCCGCCTGGGGCCGCTGGGTGCGGCCCTGGACGCTGGCGGCCTGGCTCTTCCTGACCATCGGTATCGGGCTGGGGTCGTGGTGGGCCTATTACGAACTGGGCTGGGGGGGATTCTGGTTCTGGGATCCGGTCGAAAACGCCTCGTTCATGCCCTGGCTGCTGGCGGCGGCGCTGCTGCATTCGGCGATCGTGGTGGAAAAGCGCGAGGCGCTGAAAAGCTGGACCATCCTGCTGGCCATCCTGGCCTTCGGCTTTTCGCTGATCGGCACGTTCATCGTGCGTTCGGGTGTTCTGACCTCGGTACATGCCTTTGCCAGTGACCCGACCCGTGGGGTGTTCATCCTTGCGATCCTTGCGGTGTTCACCGGCGGCGCGCTGGTGCTGTTCGCACTGCGCGCCGGCGCGATGGAGGCCAAGGGCGTGTTTGGCATGGTCAGCCGCGAAAGCGCGCTGGTGGTCAACAACATCCTGCTGGCGGTCAGCTGTTTCGTGGTCTGCACCGGCACCTTGTGGCCGATGCTGGCCGAGATGGCGTTTGACCGGACGCTGTCGGTCGGGCCGCCGTTTTTCGACCTGGCCTTTACCCCGTTCATGGTGGTGCTGGGGCTGGTGTTGCCGGTGGGCGCGTTGCTGCCGTGGAAACGGGCGCGGATCGGGCGGGCGTTGTGGTCGCTGCGCTTTGTTCTGGTGCTGGCTCTGGCATTGGCGGCGCTGGCCTGGGCGCTGCAGACCGGGCGCAGCGCGCTGGGTCCGGTGGGGCTGTTCCTGGGCGCCTGGATCGTCGGCGGTGCCCTGACCGACCTGTGGATTCGCACCGGACGCAACGGTGCCGGGCGGCTGGGCCGGCTGGCGCGCCTGCCGCGCGCCGACTGGGGCCGCGCGGTGGCGCATTCCGGGTTGGGCGTGACGATCTTTGCCATTGCCGGGCTGACCGCCTGGCAGCAGGAAGATATCCGCGTGGTGCAGCCGGGCGAGAGCTATGGCATCGGCGCCTATCAGCTGACCCTGGTCGAGGTAGAGGAAGGCCGCGGCCCGAACTATGCCACCACCCGCGCGGCGGTGGAGTTGACGCGCAATGGCCGGCAACTGGCCATGCTTTACCCGGAAAAACGCTTTTATCCGGTGGCGGGCATGCCCACCACCGAGGCGGCGATCGATTATCGCCTGCTGCGCGATGTCTACGTGGTGATCGGCGATGACCAGGACGACGGCGGCTGGGTGTTGCGCACTTATATCAAGCCGTTTGCCGGCTGGATCTGGGCCGGCTGCCTGATCATGGCTCTGGGCGGGGGGCTATCGCTGAGCGACCGGCGCTTCCGCGTTGCGGGCGGGGCGCGCCGCGCCGCGCCGGTGCCGGCGGAATGAGGGGCCTGCGGATAGTCGCG
>NZ_PGTB01000307.1 GCF_002786325.1 Pseudooceanicola lipolyticus
GCCGCAACTGCCCGGCGCGGCGGGCGCCGTCGGGCGTGGCCACCGGCGTGTCGGGCAGCAGGGTGGGCACCGGGCCCACCGGCTCCATCCGTTCCGATGCGGCAAGATACACCACCTCGGGCGACAGATAGCGGCAGCTTTCCGGCCGCATCAACGCCGCCAGGTCGCACAGCCGGATCGGCCGCGGCGCGGCCACCTCGGCGATGCGGGTTTCGCCGCTGTCCGGGTTTTCCAAAGCGATACGACCGGTTCGGGCCGGGCCGTTCCAGGAATAGGTCAGGCGCAAGGTCTCGGCCCGGCCCACTTCGGCGCAGTCGAACACCCGGTGCACGATCACCCCGCCCTGGTCCAGAATCACCGTGACCCCGCCGCCCGGCAGCGCCTGCACCGCGAAGTAAATCGGCCAGTCGCCGCGCCGTTCGAACACCACCAGAGGCCGGGGCCGGTGCAGCAACGGCAGACGCGCCTCGATCACGATCGAACCGCAGATGGCCAGCGCATCGCTGTCGGCACCATCCATACCGGCGGCGATCCAGCTTTCGTCCTGGCCTGCCAGCGCGAACCAGCTCATTTCCGGCCTGCCCGGCACGTCGCGTTCCGGTTTGCTGTCATGGTTTACCCTGTTTCCATCTTGCCGGATCCCGCCCAAGGGCGCGCCCGACCTGCATTTGTTCTTTTCTGACGCTGCGCTTAGCGCGCGATGGCGGTTCTGTTAACCGGATCGGGGCATAGAGGCCTTGGCTTCGCGACGATTTTGCCACAACTGTTGGCATGAAATTGCCTAAATACGGACCCGAGCCATGCCCCAGACCGATGCCGCCGCCCTGACCGCCGACCTGATCCGCTGCCCCTCGGTCACGCCCGAGGAGGGCGGCGCGCTGGTGCTGTTGGAATCCCGTCTGGCCGCCGCCGGGTTTGACTGCACCCGCGCCGACCGGGGCGACACCGCCAACCTGTTTGCCCGTTGGGGCGCCAAAGGCCATGCCCGCACCTTCGGCTTCAATGGCCATACCGATGTGGTGCCGGTGGGCGATGCCGCGGCCTGGACCGTCGACCCGTTCGGGGCCGAGACCCGCGATGGTGTGCTGTACGGGCGCGGCGCAACCGACATGAAATCGGGCGTTGCCGCCTTTGCCGCCGCCGCCATCGATTTTGTTCAGGACACGCCGCCCGACGGCGCCATCATTCTGGCGATCACCGGCGACGAAGAAGGCGATGCCACCGACGGCACCGTCGCCCTGCTGGATTACATGGAAGGCGCCCAAGAGCGCATGGCCGCCTGCCTGGTGGGCGAGCCGACCTGCCCCGAAACGATGGGCGAGATGATCAAGATCGGTCGCCGCGGGTCGATGACCGCCTGGTTCACGGTGACCGGCGTGCAGGGGCATTCGGCCTATCCGCACCGGGCCAGAAATCCCCTGCCGGCGATGGCGCGACTGATGGACCGGCTGGCCAGCCATGACCTGGACCAGGGCACCGATCATTTCGACCCCTCCACATTGGCCATTGTCACCATCGACACCGGCAACCCGGCAACCAATGTGATCCCGGCAGAGTGCCGCGCGGCGGTTAACATCCGGTTCAACGACACCCATTCGGGTCAAAGCCTGACCAACTGGCTGCAAGCAGAGGCCGACCGCGTCGCCGAGGCGTTCGGCGTGACCGTGGCGATGAAGGTGAAGATCTCGGGCGAAAGCTTCCTGACCCCGCCCGGTGCATTGTCTGACCTGGTGGCGCAGGCGGTGCAGGCCGAAACCGGCGTCACCCCGGAACTGTCCACCACCGGCGGCACCTCGGACGCGCGTTTCATCAAGGATCACTGCCCGGTGGTCGAATTCGGGCTGGTCGGCAAGACCATGCACCAGGTCGACGAACGGGTCGAAGTGGCGCAGATCCACCAGTTGAAACGCATCTATTCCCGCATCCTTGCCGATTATTTTGTCTGACCGCCCCACCCTTGTCGTCATGGTAAAGGAACCGCGGCCCGGCCGGGTAAAAACCCGGCTGGCACGCGGCATCGGCACCGTGGCGGCGGCCTGGTGGTTTCGCCAGCACAGCGCCGCGCTGCTGCGCCGACTGCGCGACCGGCGCTGGCGCCT
>NZ_PGTB01000030.1 GCF_002786325.1 Pseudooceanicola lipolyticus
GGCAACGCCCGCGGGCGGCGAAGGCTGGCCGGCGATGTTGGAGCGCGTCGGCGCGGCGGTCGATCAGGCGCTGCAGGCCGCCGGAGATCGGCTGCCGGTGCTGGTGGCCCATTCCGGCGTGATCCGGGCGGTGCGGCAGTTGGGTGGCGGCACCCCGCATGGCGCTTCGCCGCCCAATACCACGCCGCTGCTCTTTGCCCCCGCGGCCAACGGCTGGCAGGAAACAACACTGACGGAAAAGGACCTCCCATGGATTGCGTGATCTTTGACATCGACGGGACGCTGGCGGAATTCGATTCCGCCCGCCTGGGCCACCTGGTGCATGGCGAAGACAAGCATTGGGAGGCATTCCACCGCGAGATGCGCCAGGCGCCGGTAATCGAACCGGTCGCCCGCCTGCTGGCCAAATTGCAGGCCCAGGGCGAACGTATCGTGCTGTGCTCGGGCCGGCCCGAAGGCTGGCGCGACCACACCCTGGCCTGGCTGGCACAGGCCGGGATCGATGCCGATGCGGTCTATCTGCGCGGCCGTGACGAAGACCGCGCCAGCGATCCCGATGTCAAGCGCGCGGCGCTGAACCGGATCCGCGCCGATGGTTACCGGCCCTGGCTGGTGGTGGATGACCGCAGCGCGGTGGTCGCGTTCTGGCGCGAGGCCGGCCTGACCTGCCTGCAATGCGCGCCGGGGGATTTCTGACCCCCGGCAGCCTCTGGCCAACCCCTAGCGGCCCAGCCGGGCCAGCGCGGATTCCATCCGCCGGTAGACCTCGCCCGGGTCGGTGCAACCGTTCAGCCAGGTGCAATTGTCCTTCTTGCCGGTCTGACGCAGCCAATCCACCACGGTCATGCCGGTGGTCAGCTCGCCGGCACACTCCACGTCCACCGGGCACAACCGCCCGGTGAACAGCTCGGGCCACAGCAGCGCCGCCACCGCCACCGCATCATGCAGCGGACGCGAGGCGGTGCCGTATTTGGCGTTTCCGTAGCGTTCGAAAAACTCCATCATGCCAGCGCAGGCGCGCATCACCTCGCTGCCATGCGCCGCCAGCGCCGCCGACCAGTTGACCGGCGCCGGGGTGGCATGGGTGCAGTCCAGCGGCACGGCGGTCACCGGCACCCCGGAATTCAGCACGATGCGCGCCGCCTCGGGATCGACCAGGATGTTGTATTCCGCCGCCGGGCTCATGTTGCCGCCCTCGAAGAACCCGCCACCCATGAACACGATCTGGTCGATCCGTTCGGCGATGTCGGGGGCACGGCGCAGCGCCAGCGCGATATTGGTCTGCGGCCCCAGCACGATCAGGGTGATCTTTTCGGGATGGCCGAGCAGGGTTTCCACCAGGTAGTCCACCGCATGGCCCGGCGCCGCGCCCTGCCGGGCCGGTACCCAGTCCCAGCCGTCGATACCCGTTTCACCGTGAATCTCGGGCACCGGGCGCGGGTCGCGCAGCAGCGGCCGGGCCGAGCCGGCGTAAACCGGCACCTCGCCCCGGCCGGCCAGTTCGACAATGCGCCGCGCATTGTCGGTGGTCTGCGCCAGACCCATATTGCCCGCCACCGTGGTCAGGGCCAGCACCTCCAGTTCGGGCGCGGCCAGCGCCAGGAGAATCGCAAAGGCATCGTCCTGGCCGGGGTCGGTGTCGATAATCACGGGGCGGGGGGCCATCGGCGGTCCTTTCGGTTGGAAGCAGGGGTAAAACCGGCGGTTTCTGCACAAATTATGGGCAAAACCCCCGGTTTCCGGAGAATTCATCCCGGCTACAAAAGCTTCTTGCTTTTCTCAAGGTCAATACTGCACTCTGTATACAATGTGCAGAATGGAGACGCATGATGAAAGGTGATTTCGACAACATTCCGATCGTCAGCCTTGCCGGGCTGGCCGAGGACGCGGCGCCGGAAGAGCGCGCCAAGACGGTTGCCGCGCTGAAAGAGGCGCTGGAAACCTCCGGCTTTGCCTATCTCGCCGATCATGGTGTTTCCGAGGATCTGGTGGAAAAGATGCGCCAGATGAACATGGCCTTCCACGACCTGCCGATGGAAGAGAAGATGGCGCTGAAGATCAACGGCTTCCATCGCGGCTATATGCCGATGTCCTCGTCCACCATCGTCACCTCTTCGGTCGCCAAGGTGACCAAGCCCAACCGCTCGGAAAGCCTGATGGTGATGCATGAGGTCCCCGAGGATGCGCCCTATGCCGGCGAACCGCTGCAGGGCCCCAACCAGTTCCCCGCTTCGCTGCCCGAAGTGGCCGAAACCGCGCGCGCCTATATGACCGAGATGACCGGGCTGGGCGAACGCATCGCCGGCGGCTTGGCCGAGGCGCTGGGGCTGGAACGCGACTGGTTCAAGCAGTATTTCGACAATCCCACCCTGTTCCTGCGCCTGCTGCATTACCCCGAACAGCCCGACGAGGAAGAGCTGTTCGGCTCGGCTCCGCATACCGATTACGGTTTTGTCACCCTGCTGAAGCAGGACAATGTCGGCGGGCTGGAAGTGCGCAACAAGCGCAACGAATGGATCCCCGCACCGCCGATCGACGGCACCTTCGTGATGAATGTGGGCGATATCCTGGCCAAGTGGTCGAACGGGCGGTTCGTGTCGACCCCGCACCGCGTCCGCAACCTCAGCCGCCGCGACCGCTATTCGCAGCCCTTCTTCTACGACCCGTCGATGAGCGCGCTGGTCGAATGCCCCCCCGCCATGCTGGAGGCGGGCGAGACACCGCAGATGGAGCCGGTCCTCTATGGGGACTATCTGCTGGAACGGCTCAACAAGAACTACGACTATCGCAAGAAAGCGTCCTGATCGCCTTCCCCTCCGAAGGCACCCATCAGGCACCGAAAACAGGGAAAGAACTCAATGACCGATTTCAACCGACGTAACATGCTCAAGGCCCTGGTGGCGCTTGGCGGGGCCACCGTTCTGGGTGTGCCCGGCGTGCGCGCCCAGGCCGAACAGCTGGTGATCACGACCTATGGCGGATCGTGGGAAAAATTCTGGCGCGACATCCTGATCCCCGCCTTCACCGAGGAATCCGGGGTCGAGCCGCAGCTCGATATCGGCCTGGGCCGGGTCTATACCACCAACCTGCGCGCTGCCGGCAAGGACAACCCGCCCTATAGCTGCCTGATGACCAACGAGATCTACTCGACGGTGCTGCGCGACGAGGGCTATTTCGAAAAGCTCGATCTCGACCTGGTGCCGAACTATGCCGATCTGTACCCGGTGGCGACCGAGGCCTCGGACGGCTGGGCCGCTGTCGGCCTGATCTCTCCCATCGGTATCGGCTATCGCACCGATATGGTGTCCGAGGCGCCGACCTCGTGGAAGGATCTCTGGGACAATCCCGAACTGATGGGGCGGCTGGGCCTCTACAACATCCAGAACTCGGCCGGCAAAATGTTCCTGATGCTGACCTCGATGATCTACGGCTCGGGCATCGACGACCTGGAAACCGGCTTTGCCAAGCTGAAAGAGCTGGGCCCGGTCTATCAGACCGATTTCAACATGAGCACCGCCATGGCCACCGGCGAGATCGCCGTTGCGCCGTTCGACTTCGGGGAAATCGCCCGCCTGCGCAACCAGGGCCTGCCGGTGGAATGCATTATTCCCGAAGAGGGCTTGATGATGTGGGACCAGACCTTCAACATCTGCGCCAACAGCCCGGCGCGCGAACAGGCCTATGAATACCTGAACTTCGTCCTCGGCCCCCAGGGCCAGGATCTGCTGATGCGCGAATTCTTCGTGTCGCCGGTCAACAAGACGGTGGATGTGCCCGAGGACCTGCAGCGCGACGTGCCGGTGTCGGGCGCCGCGATGGAGCAGTTCATCAAGTGGGACTGGAAACTGATGAACAGCAAAGCCGAGGAACTCGCGCGCCGCTGGAACGAGATCTTCGGCGCCTGACCGGCGCCGAACCTGATACCTCCCCTGAAACTTCCCGCACCGTCTTGCCACGGTGCGGGCTTTTGATCAAAGGACTGGCGCGTTCCCCATGACGGAAGTTTCGCTTCGCTCGCTCGTGAAATCCTATGGCAGGTCGACCGCGCTGAAAGGGATCTCGCTGAATATCGGCCAAGGCGAATTCGTGTCGCTGCTGGGCCCGTCGGGCTGCGGCAAATCGACGACGCTGAAATGTATCGCCGGCTTCGAAGAGGTCACCGAAGGCAAGATCTTCTTCGACAACACCGATATCTCGCGCAAGCTGCCGGAAGACCGCGATATCGGCATGGTGTTCCAGTCCTACGCCCTGTTTCCACATATGACGGTGGCCCAGAACCTGGCCTTCGGGCTGCAGATGCGGCGGGTGCCCAAGGCCGAGATCGCCACGCGCGTCGCCCGCGCGATGGATATGGTCCAGCTGACCCAATATGCCGAACGCTTCCCCAAGGCGCTGTCGGGCGGCCAGCAACAGCGCGTTGCACTGGCGCGGGCGCTGGTGATCGAACCGGCGATCCTGCTGCTGGACGAGCCGCTGGCCAACCTCGATGCCAAGCTGCGCGACGAAATGCGCGGCTTTATCCGCGACCTGCAGAAACGGGTCGGCATCACCACCATCTACGTCACCCATGACCAGGGCGAAGCGATGACGATGTCCGACCGCGTGGTGGTGATGTTCGACGGCGAAATCGCCCAGGCCGCGCCGCCGGAAGAAGTCTACAACCACCCCGCCTCGGAACGGGTGGCGCGGTTTGTCGGCAATGCCAATATCCTCGACCTGCCGGTCACGGCCAAGGACGCCGCCGGCAGCGACCTGGCGCTGCCCGACGGCAACCGCCTGCGCATCGACAGCCCGGCGCCCTGGGCCAATGGCCGGCTGCGGGTGATGGCCCGGCCCGAACAGATCGGCCTGACCGATCCCGGTGCCGGCCATCTGGGTGGCCAGATCGCCAAGCGCTATTTCAGCGGCGGCCATGTCGAATACCATGTCGACAGCGATTGCGGCCCGCTGATCGTACTGGGTCCGACCACGCAGACCGTGACCGAGGGCGCCAATGTGGGTCTGGCGCTGGACCCGGCCCGCCTGTGGCCGATCCCCGAGCCGAAGGGAAAGGCGCAATGAAACGGATACGCGCCACCCTGCTGCTGGCCCCCGCCGCGGCGCTGATCTTCCTGTTCATCCTGCTGCCCTATATCACCGTTCTGGTGATGAGTTTCCGCGCCCCGGCCGAGGGCCAGCCCTATGGCGAGGGCTTCAGCGTCGAAGGCTACGCGCATTTCTTTGCCGAAAGCTATTACGCCACTTCACTGCCGCAGACCCTGTTCCTGGGCGTGGTGACAACGCTGGTCTGCCTGATCCTGGCCTATCCGGTGGCGCTGCACATCGCCTTCGCCTCCAAGCGCTGGCGCGGCCTGCTCTATGGCATCGTGCTGTCGCCGCTGCTGGTCGGCATCGTGGTGCGCAGCTATGGCTGGACCATCCTGCTGGGCAATTCCGGCGTGATCAATTCGACCCTGCGCAACCTGGGCCTGATCGACCGGCCGCTGCCGCTGATGTATAATGATTTCGGCGTGATCCTGGCGCTTGCCCATGTCTTCCTGCCCTTCATGGTGCTGCCGCTGCTGTCCTCGCTGCAGGCGATGGATCCGGCGGTGACCCAGGCCGCGCGCTCGTTGGGGGCCAGCCGCTTCACCATCTTCCGGCGGGTGACCTTCCCGGTATCGATGCCCGGCGTGCAATCGGGCTGCATCCTGGTCTTCGTGCTGGCGATTTCCTCCTATGTCACCCCGGCGCTGGTCGGCGGCATGCGGGTCAAGACCACGACGCTGTTGGTCGTCGACGCACTGATCGACCAGTTCCAATGGCCCTTCGGATCGGCGATGGCGCTGATCCTGGCGGTCAGCGCCGGCATCGTGGTGCTGATCTTTGCGCGCCTGACCCGAATGAAGTGGACCTGAGCCATGCAGATCGCCACCCCGCTGCTCGGCCTGATGCGTATCCTGGTCTATATCTTCCTGCTGGCGCCCATCGCCATCGTGGTGCTGGCTTCGCTGAATGCCGGCAATTTCCTGACCTTCCCGCCGCAGGGGCTCAGCCTGCGCTGGTTCTGGACCTTCCTGCAGAATGACGTGTTCATCAACGCGATCATCTATTCGGCAGTGCTGGCCGCCGGCGCCACCGCGGTATCGCTGGTGATCGGCACCATGGCGGCGCTGTATTTCGTCCGCCACGCTGCGCGCGAGGCCGAGGCGGTGCGCGTCGGCATGCTGCTGCCGCTGATCCTGCCCGAGATCCTGACCGCCATCGCGCTGCTGTTCTTCTTCTACGAGATCGGCATCGGCACCGAACACAAGATCGCGCTGTTCACCGGCCATGTGCTTATGACGCTGCCCTTCGTGTTCCTGAACGTGACCACCTCGCTCCAGGGCCGCGATGAATCGATCGAGCTGGCGGCGCGCACGCTGGGCGCCTCGCGCTATACCGCCTTCCGCCGGGTCACCCTGCCGCTGATCGCGCCGGGCTTGGCAACCGGCGGGATTTTTGCCTTTATCATCAGCTTTGATACTTTTGGAATTTCATTCATCTTGAAAGGGGCCGGATCGGCGCCGCTGCCGATCCAGCTATATGATTATTTGCGTTTCAATTTCACTCCCGAGGCCGCCGCGGTGTCGACCGTTTCGATCCTTCTGACCCTGATGCTGGTCACCCTGTCCGACCTGCTGTTCGGGCGGGAATAGGCGCGGCCATGGCGGATCTGGACGAGCAGCTGAGCCTGCGGCCCATCGGGCTGGAAGTGGCCGACCGCATGGAAGCGGCAATCGTGCGCGAGGTCTTCGCGCCGGGCGAGAAGCTGCGGGAACTCGACATCTGCGCCCGCTTCGGTATCTCACGCTCGCCGTTGCGCGAGGCGTTCCAGGTGCTGGAAGGGCGCGGCCTGGTCGAACGCCGGCCGCGGCTGGGCACCCGCGTCACTGAGATGTCGGTGGAAAATCTCGACGAGATCACCACCTGTCGCATCCCGCTCGAGGCCACCTGCAGCCGGCTTCTGGCCAGCCGCGACGACCACCGGGCCGTCGCCACTGAACTGGAGGTGCCGCTGGTCTCGATGCGCCACGCATATAAGCGCGGCGATTTCGTCGCCGGGTTCGAGGCCAATGTGCAGATGACCGCGCTGATGCATGCGCGCTGCGGCAATTCGGTGTTGCAACGGCTGTTGGATCAGCTCGACAAATCGGCGCTGCGCTATCGCTTTCGCGCCTATCGCAGTGCCACCAGCGTGCTGGACGACATGATCGAGGGCAACACCGCGATGGTCGACGCGATCCGCTCGGGCGATGGCGACCGCGCCGCCCAGGTCACCGCCGACCTGGTGGAAAAGGCCTGGCAAACCACGCGCACGCTGTTCCTGGAATCAACCTGACAGGGGTGCCGCGCCGCCCGTTCAGGGCTGGGCAAAGGGCGCGATGGTCACGCCATTCTCTTCCAGCGCGGCACGCAAGCCGCGGGCAATCTCGACCGCGCCGGGGGTGTCACCATGGATGCACAGCGTTGCAGGCTCCACCGGCAGCCGCTTGCCGCCGCTGGTGGGAATATGCCCGTTCAGCACCATCTCCAGCACCTGGTCGCGGCTTTGGACCGGGTCGTGGATCACCGCGCCGGGCTGGCTGCGCGGGGTCAATTCGCCGGCATCGGTATAGCTGCGGTCGGCATAGATTTCGCAGGCCACCGCCAAACCCGCTTTTTGGGCGGCGGTAAAGGTCTCGGAATAGGGCAGCGACACAAAGATCAAGCCGGGGTCGACCGCCCTGACCGCGCGCACGCACAGCGCCGCAAGATCGGGATCGGTCGCCGCCATGTTGCCAAGCGCGCCATGGGTTTTCACATAGCGCATGCTGTGGCCTTCCACCGCGCACATGCCCTGCATGGCGGCGATCTGATAGATCAGCTGCGCCTCCAGATCCTCGGGCCGTTCGCCGGAGATCCGCCGCCGGCCAAAGCCGTAGAGATCCATGAAGGACGGATGCGCGCCCACCACGACCCCCGCCGCCCGGGCCAGCCGGATGGTGTTGCGCATCACCGCCGGATCGCCGGCATGGAAGCCGCAGGCCACGTTGGCCGACGAGATCAGCGCCATCATCGCCGCGTCATCGCCGATGGTATAGGCGCCAAAGCTCTCGCCCATGTCGCAATTCAGGTCCAGGCTGCGGGTCACGTCGGGCCTCCGTTTCTGGCGCATGCGGCGGTCGAACTCTTCAGTGTCACCGCTTTCGCCGGCGCCGCAAGGGCGGGCTTGCTCTTTTGCTTCAGCTACGACTGGTATAGCCAAAGGGCAAGGGCGCACCATGCGCTATCGCCCAGGCACCGGCTTGAAAGACCCATGACGGCAGAGACCACAGCACCCGAGGACAAACGCCGCGCGCGCTTTCCCATCTTCCGGCCGCTGGGCGACCGGGCGCTAACCGTTTCCTTTGGCGACAGCATCGATGCCGAGACCAATGAAACCGTCATCCGCATCGCCGATTCCCTGCGCGAACACCCCTTTGACGGCTTTGCCGAGGCGGTGCCGACCTATTGCGCGCTGCTGATTATCTATGACCCGCTGGTGATTTCGGGCGACGATGTGGAACACCTGGTTGCGGCCCGGATCAGCGAGGTGCGGCATCAGGCGCGGGCGCGCCGCCGCTGGACCGTTCCGGTGCATTACGGCGGACCCGCCGCGCTGGATCTCGACAGCCTGGCCGCCGAAAAGGACATGACCCCGCAGGAGTTGATCGCGCTGCATTCCGGCGCCGAATACAGGGTCTACATGATCGGTTTCGCGCCCGGTTTCACCTATCTGGGCGGCCTGCCGGAACGGCTGCACGCGCCGCGCCTACCGCAACCGCGGCAGATGATCCCCGCCGGCGCCATCGGCATCGGCGGACAGCAGGCCTCGGTCAATTCGGTCGCCGGGCCGTCGGGCTGGCGCTTCATCGGCAGCACCCCGGTGCGCGCCTTCGACCCGGCGCGCAAGGCGCCCTTCCTGTTCGCGGCCGGCGATCTGGTGCGGTTCCATCCGGTCGCCGCCGCCGAGGCGGCCGAACTCTCGGCCCGCGTGGCCCGGGGCGACACCGTGATCCGTCCCGAGCAGGTGGCGTAATGCTCGAGGTGCTCTCGGTCGGCCCAATGCTCTCGGTGCAGGATCAAGGGCGGCAGGGCTATCGCAGAAGCGGCGTGTCACCCTCCGGGCCGATGGACCCGCCGTCGCTGGCGCTGGCCAACCGGCTGTGCGGCAATCCCGACCGGGCGGCGGCGCTGGAATTCGCGGTGCTGGGCGGGAAGTTCCGGGCCGAGCGCCCGCTGCGCATTGCCGTCACCGGCGGCGATTGCGACCTGCGCCTGGGCACAACCGCGGTGGCGGTGAACGAAACCCACCGGCTGGAGGCCGGCGAAACCCTCAGCATCGGCGCGCTGCGCGGCACCGCCTGGGGCTATCTTGCGCTGTCCGGCGGAATCGACACGCCCCTGGTTCTGGGCGCGCGCGCCACCCATCTGCGCTTTGGCCTCGGAGGGCTGGAGGGCCGGGTGCTGAAACCCGGCGACCGGCTGCCACTGGGGCCCGAAACCGGGCCGGGCCCGCTGCTGCGCCCCGCCATACCGCCCGCCGTCGCCACCGCCGACACCCCGATCCGCCTGGTGCTGGGCCCGCAGGACGCCCATTTCGCCCCCGAGGTGCTGGACCTGCTGACGTCGGAACCCTTCGTGGTCAGCGCCAAGCGTGACCGCATGGCCGCGGTGCTCGACGGTCCGAACCTGCCGGCGATCGGCGGGCATGACATCATTTCCGACGGTGCCGTGCCCGGCGCCATCCAGGTGCCGGGCTCGGGCAAGGCAACGGTGCTGATGGCCGAATGCCAGACCACCGGCGGCTATCCCAAGATCGCCACGGTGATCTCGGCCGACTTGCCGCGCCTGGCGCAGTTCCCCACCGGCACGGCCTTTCGCTTTGCCGTGGTCGATCGCAACACCGCCGAACAGGCGGCGCGGGCGCAGGCCACCGCGCTGCAGGCGCTGCTGGACGGGCTGCAGGTCAAGCCCGGCGGCACCCTGACCTCGGAATACCTGCTGTCGCGCGATCTGGTCGGCGGCATCTATGACCCCGAAGCGGTGATCCCGCAAAAACCTTGATCCGGCGCGTCGCCACGGCAGATTGAAATTCCATCGCCTGCGTGCAACTACCGGCGCGTGACCCTGGACCACCCAAGATGCACGGCTTCGCGGATGCGGATCGCAGCTTGCAGTGAATGGAAGGACGCCCGATGCCGGATCAAAACCCGCCCTGCCCCGGTCCCGCCCCCGAACACTACGACCTGCTGGTGATCGGCGGCGGCGTGAACGGCGCCGGGATCGCCCGCGACGCCGCCGGGCGGGGATATGCGGTGTGCCTGTGCGAACAGGGCGATTTTGCCGGCGGCACCTCTTCGGCCTCGACCAAGCTGTTTCACGGCGGGCTGCGCTATCTGGAATATCTCGAATTCCGGCTGGTGCGCGAGGCGCTGATCGAACGCGAGGTGCTGTTGCGCGCGATGCCGCATATTTCCTGGCCGCTGCGCTTCGTGCTGCCCTATCACGCCGCGATGCGCTTTGATACGGCAACCCCGGTCTCGCGCCTGCTGTCGGTGTTGATGCCCTGGCAGCGCGGCCGCCGCCCGGCCTGGCTGGTGCGGCTGGGCCTCGCCCTCTATGACCGGCTCGGCCGGCGCGAGATCCTGCCGCCAACCCGCAATCTGGACCTGACCGCGGATGCGGCGGGCCGCCCGTTGAAACCCGAATTCCGCCGGGCCTTCGAATATTCCGACTGCTGGGTCGATGACGCCCGGCTGGTCATCCTCAACCTGCGCGATGCCCAGGCGCGCGGCGCCCGGATCGATGCCCGCAGCACGGTGCTGCGCGCGGTCTATGACCAGCAGCGCTGGCAGGTCGATATCCGCGACGCCGACGGGCAAACCCGCCGCGTCACCGCCGCAGTTATCGTCAACAGCGCCGGTCCCTGGGTCGACCAGGTGCTGCACAACGTGTTCGGCCAGAACGACGTACACAATATCCGGCTGGTGCGCGGCAGCCATATCGTGGTGCCGCGCAAGTTCGACCACGACCGCGCCTATTTCTTCCAGAATGCCGACGGGCGGATCATCTTCGCGATCCCCTATGAATCCGATTACACCCTGATCGGCACCACCGACATGGACCATCCTGACCTGACCACCAAACCCGAGATCACCGCCGAGGAACGCGATTATCTCTGCCGCATGGCCAGCATTTATTTCCGCGAGCCGGTGCGGCCCGAGGATATCGTCTGGACCTATTCCGGCCTGCGGCCGCTGTTCGACGATGGCGCCTCGGATGCAACCGAGGCAACCCGCGACTATGTGGTGCGCCCCGATCCGGCCCTGGGCAATGGCAGGCTGTTGAACATCTTCGGCGGCAAGCTGACCACCTATCGCCGGCTGGCCGAGGCGGTGCTGGATCAGGTCGAGGATATTCTCGGCCGCCGCGGCCCGGCCTGGACCGCCACCGCCCACCTGCCGGGCGGCGACCTGCCCGTCGATCAGGTCGACGGGCTGATCGGCAGGGTGGCTGCCGACTATCCCTGGCTGGACGAATTCACCGCCCGGCGGCTGGTGCGCAGCTATGGCACCGAAGTACCGCTGGTGCTGGGCCCGCCCGGCAGTGCGCCGGCCGAGGGCGAGACATTCGGCGCCGGGCTGACCGACGCCGAGGTGCACCACCTGATCACCCGGGAATGGGCCCGTTCCGCCCAAGACATCGCCTTCCGCCGCACCAAGCTGGGGCTGCGCCTCAGCGAGGACCAGATCGCCCGGCTTGACGCCTATGTGGCGCAGGTGCTGGCCGACCCCGAACCGCGGCCCGCCCAGACCGCGCGCGAGCACTAGCGGTTCGGATAGCCGCGCCCTGCCCTCAGCCGCTCAGCGCCGCCGCTTTCTCGGCCGCCAGGCGCTGTGCCGCCTTGCCGGGTGCCGCGCCCAGCGGCGCGATCAGCCGGTAGAAGACCGGCGTCAGGAACAGGGTGAACACCGTGGCAAAGCCCAACCCGCCGACAATCACCCAGCCGACCGCAATCCGCGCCTCGGCGCCGGCCCCCGAGGCCAGCACCAGCGGCACGCCGCCGAACACGGTGGAGACCGCGGTCATCATCACCGGCCGGATCCGCAGCCGCACCGCGTCGCGGATGGCGCTGTCGACATCCTGCCCGCGTTCGCGCAGCTGGTTGGCGAATTCCACCACCAGGATCCCGTTCTTGGCCATGATCCCGATCAGGATCACCAGGCCGATCTGGCTGTAATAGTTCAGCGTGCCGCCGGTCAGCCAGATCGCCAGGATCGCTGCGCCCAGTCCGAAGGGCACCGTCAGCAGGATGACCAATGCGCTGGTGACGCTTTCGAACTGCGCCGCCAGCACCAGCAGCACCACCAGCAGCGCCATGCCGAACACCAGCAACGTGCCCGACTGGCTTTCCTCCAGCGTTGCCGCCTCGCCCAGGAATGCCAGCCGCATGCCGTCCGGCAGCACCTCGGCGGCAATCTCCGCCGCCCGCTCCGCCGCCTGCCCCAGGCTGATACCGGTGCCCAGGTTGGCGGCGCCGGCCACCGCGCGCGACCGCTCCTCGCGCGACAGCGTCGACGAGGTGGCGCCCTGGGTCAGCGTCACCGCCGAGGACAGCGGCACAAAGCCGCCGCCCTGCGCCCGGACATAGACATTCTCGATATCCGCCGGATCCTCGATCGGCTTGCCACCGGGCACCAGCCGCACATCGGTCTCTTCGCCATCGACGAAATATTCGGCCGCCACCACGCCCTGGGTCAGCGCGTTGATGGTGGTGGCGATGTCTGTCGGCGACAGGTCGAGCTGGGTCGCCATCTCGCGATCGATCTCGACGCTCAGCAGCGGCGTGTTCACGTCATAGGACAGCCGCGGATTGGCAAAGGTCGGATCGGTCTCCATCGCCGCGATCAGCGCGTCGCCCGCCTGTGCCAGCTGCTCGTAATCGCGGCCTAGCACCGCGAACTGCAATCCGCGCCCGGCGCCGCGAATGCCCAGGCTGTTGGGCGACCCGGCCATCACCGAGATCCCCGGCAGGCGCGACAGCTGCGGCGTCAGCTCGGCGATGATCTCCTGCTGGCTGCGGCCGCGTTCGGCCCAGTTCGCCAGCCGCACGATGACAAAGGCGCTGGAACTCGATCCGGTGCCGATGATCGACTGCACTGCCGACACGTCGCCGCTGGCCACGTAGGGGTCCAGCACCGCCTCGATCTTCTGCACCTGCCCGTCGGTGAAATTCAGGCTGGACCCCGCCGGGGTACTGGCGCGGATGAAAAACACGCCGCGATCCTCGGGCGGGGTCAATGCCGAGGTCAGCTGGCTGAAGGTGCCATAGGAGAAGATCGCAAAGGCCAGCGCCAGGCCGATCACCACCGCCGGCGCCGCCAGCGTCCAGTCGACAAGTTTCAGATACAGCGCCGCCGGCCCCCAGCGCCGCGGCGCCGCCTGTTCCTCAGTGTCCACGTCTCCCGGCCGGCCCGGATCCAGCACCGACGCCAGCACCGGCGCCAGCGTCAGCGCCACCAGCGAGGACAGCCCGACGCAGAAGGCCAGGACAAAGCCGAACTCGGCAAAGATTCCGCCCGCCTGTCCCGGCAGGAAGGAAATCGGCACGAACACCGCCGCCAGCGTCGCGGTGGTCGACACCACCGCAAAGAACACCTCGTTGGTGCCGCTGGCCGCGGCGCTGCGCGCGCCCAGCCCCTGGCGGCGGCGGCGCACGATGTTCTCGATCACCACGATGGCGTCATCCACCACCATGCCGGTGGCCAGCACCAGCGCCAGCAGGGTGATGGTGTTCACCGAAAACCCGGCCAGCCAGATCGCCGCGATCGCCCCGATCAGCGACACCGGGATCGTCAGCGTCGGGATCAGCACCGCCCGCCACGACCGCAGAAAGGCAAAGATCACCGCGACCACGATCAGAACCGCCATGCCGATCGAGGCGCTGACCTCGATGATCGAGCGTTCGATGAACACCCCGTCATCCGAGGCGATGGTCAGCCGCACATCCGCCGGCAGGATCGGCTGCAACTCGGCCACTGCGGCGCGCACATCCTGCGAAATCGCCAGCGTGTTGCCCACCGACTGCCGGATCACGTTCAGCACCACCGCGCTCTGCCCGCCGACGCGGGCCAGGCTGTCGCGCTCTTTCGCGGTGTATTGCACCAGCGCCACGTCATCGACGCGGGTATGTGCGTCGATGCGCAGATCGGCAATGGTGTCCACCGTCACCGTCGGATCGGCACTGCGCAGCAGCACCGATTGGCTGCCCGATTCCAGGTCGCCCATGGCGGTGTCGACGCGCAGCCCCGCCAGCGCCGCTTGCACATCGTTGAAATCCAGGTTGCGCCCGACCAATGCGTTCAGGTTGACGCTGATGCGGAACTCGTTTTCCTGCTCGCCCCGGATCTGGATCTCGGCCACCCCGTCCACCCCGGTCAGGCGGTCGGAAATCAGGTTCTCGGCCAGGTCGGTCATCTCGTCCAGCGGCGCCTCGCCGATCAGCGCCAGCCGGATGATCGGATCGGCGTTGGAATCATTCTTGGTCAGCACCGGATCGTCGATGCCATCGGGCAGCGACCGCACCGTGCTGGCCAGTATCTCGCGCGCATCGTTGGCGGCGGTGGCGATGTCGGTGCCGTCGGTCAGTTCAATCGTCAGCCGGCTGGAGCCATAGCTTGAAGTCGACGAGATCGATTTCATCCCGGCAAGCTCGGCCATCGAATCCTCGATCACCTTGGTCACCTCGGTGTCCATCGTCTCGGGTGCGGCGCCGTCCCAGTCCACCCGCACCGACAGCACCGGCTGATCGACATCGGGCATCTCGCGCACCTCGACCCCGGTCAGTGCCGCCAGACCGGCAATGGCGATCAGCAGGTTGATCACACAGGCCAGGATCGGGCGCGACACGAACAGGTCGGCAACGCCGCGATGCAGATTGCGCACCCCCATCACTCGGTCACCTTGATGCCGGTCTGCCCGCCCTGGTCGGCCGACAGGTCAATCGCAACCGGGCCCGATTCGTCCTGCGTGTCCGAAGGGAGGATGACGACCTCGGCGCCGGGGCGCAGTTTCTGCACCCCCTCGACCACCACAAGCGCGCCGTCGGCCAGCGCCGCGTCCAGCCACACCATGTCGTTCTGGCGGTGGCGGATGGCCACGCCAACCCGCTGTGCCCTGCCCTCCTCGACCAGCCAGACGCTGGCGCCGTCGCGCCCCCAGGTGATCGCATTGGCCGGAACCCGCGGCAGCGGCGGGTTTTCCGGGAACAGCATGGCGTTGAAAATCATCCCCGGCAGCATCAGGCCGGCGGCATTGTCGACCCGCGCCCGCACCTTGATGGTCCGCGTGGTGGAATCGATCTGCCCGTCATAGCCGGCGACCAGCCCCTCGAACACCCGCCCCGGCAGCGACCCGGTGCTCAGCCGCACCGGCTGCCCCACCTCCAGCGCGCTGGCGGCGCGGTCAGGCAGGCCGAATTCGATGGTCAGCGCCGACTGGTCGGTGATCGTCACCACCTCGGCCCCGGTGGCCAGCACATCGCCCTGTTCCACATCGGTCAGCCCCAGGATGCCCGAGATCGGCGCACGCACGGTTTTCTGCGCCAGGTCATATTGCGCGCGGGCCAGTTCGGCCTCGGCGATCTCCACCGCCGTGATCGCCTCGGTCAGCGACACCGCGGTGATCGCCCCGCTATTGGCCTGGCGCAGGGTCTCATAGCGCTCCTGCGTGGCGCGCGCCTGGGCCAGGCTGGCCTCGACCGCGCGCACCGCAATCCGCTCCAACTCGTCATCCAGCGACAGCAGCGGCGCGCCTGCCGCGATCTTTTGGTTGGGGCCGAAATGTATCTCGGTGACCTGGCCGGACACCTCGGTCTCGACCGTGACGCTGGACTTGGCCCGCGCCGTCCCGACCGAGCGGAACACGTCGTTATAGGGCTCGACCACCACCGGGGCGACGGCCACCATCGTGCCGCCGCCGGCACGCCCCGCGCGCGGCTGTCCCGGCTGGGACGCCCGCGCCACCTCGGCCGGTTGCCCGGTCTCCAGCGGATTGCCAAAGGTCGCGACCCAGGCCGCGGCCACGATCGCCGCTCCGATCAGGATGGAAAGAAACTGCTTCACGATAGCGCCCCATTGATGCCTGTGCACAACGTCCTCCCGCCGCGCTGTGACCTCATTCGCAATCTAACGCATGTGAAGTAAATTTCCGTCGGAAATCACCTTCACCGCGTGCAGAAATTTCACCCTGCCCGCCTTGCACTTTTCTCGCGGGCAGAAAAGCGGCGGTTCGGCCCTGCCGGCAGGCGCCGAAAGGTGGCGCCCGCCCGGTCGCGGCCGGCCCTGCTGAATCAGTCCAGCGCCTTGTCGCTGCCATCGGCCTTGCCAATGGTCCAATAGCCCGCCGCCTTCAGATGGTGCAGCGGGTGGCCATGATGCCCGGTCACGCGGTTGCGCAGCGCCCGGGCCACCGCCGCCTCGGCGGCGATCCAGACAAAGCCCTTGCCCGCGGGCCAGTCGATCTGATCAAGCCCTTCGAGCAGCGGCGCCGGGTCAGCGGCTTGCGACACCGGGCGATGCACCCAAAAATCGCGATGCCGCGCCGCTGTTTCGACCGACTGCTGATCCTCCGGCCCGGGCACCGCCACCAGCGTCAGCACCTCCACATCTTCGGGCAGTTCCTCGACCCGTCGGGCAATCGCCGGCAGCGCGGTTTCATCGCCGATCAGCAGGTACCAATCGAACACCGGCGCCACCACCGCCGACCCGCGCGGCCCGCCGATGCGCAGGTGGTCGCCGGGCTTGGCCTGCAGCGCCCAGGCGGTGGCCGGACCGGCTTCGTGAACAGCAAAATCCACCGTGAGGCGGCGTGCCGCGCAGTCGAAGGCACGCGGGGTATAATCCCGCGTCACCGGCGCCTCGGCCCCGGCGTCGTCGATAAACAGCTTGATGTGATCGTCGGGCGACAGGCTGCTGAAATCGGACAGGTCTTCGCCGGTCAGTTCGATGCGGATCATATGCGGGGTCAGCGAGGTCACTTCACTCACGGTCAGTTCGCGAAATTTCAATTCGTGCCGATGGCGTAAAATGATCTGGTCCATGATTTTCCTTTCAGAAACGGGCTTGCTGAAAGTGGCTGGCCTCGGTTGCTGCCCCAATTGGCAAATATTCGCGGCAAGCGCCAGTCAATCGGTGTTGTAAAACCGCTTCTGGCGCATAAACCGGAATCTGACGGCGCAGATCGTAGACCGCGAATTTCCGTAGACGGCGCTTTATCGCCATTCTTACGCTCAAACCGCCGGCGCCCGTGACTTGTAAAAACGTCCAATAATCCCGCCTGCGTCGGGTACTCGTGACGACGCTGCCGGATCGAAGGCCGCTTTGTTGCGTAACGTTCAAGCAGGCGAAGCCGGCCTGCTGGCCTTCGCTGAGATTCTGATTCGGGTCCGAGGTGGCCCGAGTTTGGTTCTATTGGCCCTGTGCCTTGGTCAAATCCCGGTCGCGGGTCACCATGTGCCTGCTCTCCTGATACTGTTATGTGACCGTCCTCCCCTCTGATCTTAGGACTAAGCGGCCAGCGCGGTCAGCCGGCCATAGAAGCTGCGCTCGAGGTGCAAGGCCCCTGCCCCGGCCTTGTCGATCATGCCGCGCAGATAGCTGCCGGGTGATGCGACCTCACCGGCACAGTGCTTCTCGAACACCAGTGCCAACGCCGCCGTTGCCACCTGTTTGCCAAGCTGGTCCTGCGCAAGGTTCCAGACCTGTTCCGAAACGCCGATCATCGGCCGGAGCTGGCCGGCCACCCGATGGAGATCGCCCCAATTCTTTTGGAACCCGCCCAGATTGTGCGCCCAGGACGTGAATTCCGGACAGGCTTGCAGGATGGTTGTCAGATCCAGCGCTGTTTGCGTGTTGCGGAGCTTGGCACCCCGGTCTTGAAGCGCCCTATCCACCCCCTTGCCCGGTTCGGCATTGGGCACAACGCCCGTTGCTTCCTCGTTTTCACGGAGATTACCGATTACTTGATCAAGTTGTTTTGTAGTTAGTATGTGGGGTTCGGAACTGACCACCCTGGGGGTCATTTTCTGGGTTCGTTCGGAGACTTGTTCTTCGGTTCCAACGGTGTTTTCCACAATGTTGCCCGCGTCGATCGCCTGGAGATAGGCGGTCTCGACTTGCTCCTGAAGCTCCCTAAAACAGGCCAGACAGCGTTCGAGTTGCTCAGACGCTGTGTTGCGGCATGGCATGTGATCGAGAAGTGCCTCAAAGCGGCTGGTGAACTGCACCCAGGGGCCCTTCAGCACGCCGCTGACGGCCGCTTCGAGGCGTGCGCGGATCGTCCGCCGTGCTACGGTGATCTGGCGCTTCAACCGTTGGCAGAGTTCGCGCTCGGCCCGGAGATGGGCATACAGAGCCTCGAACTCTTCGGTGCGGGCCGCAAGCGGTGACAGATCGAAGCCATAGGCTTCCACGATACGCCCTTTTGCGTCCCTGCGCCCCCAGCGTTTACCATTGGGGCTGTCTCTGAAGGCGATCACACCGATCTCGGCCAAGCGCCGCGCGTGGCGCTTCAACGTGGAGAGCGAATAGCCCGTCTGTGTCATCAGATAGGCGTTCGACGCCCAGACAATCGGGCGCTGCCCCTCCTCCCAGTCCTGGCCTTGAGTGAAGGCCCCGAGCGTGTCGAGGAGCATCATGTCGCCTGCCTTGAGACCGATGTGCGCCCCCACGCGCTTTACCGCCACGAAAGCCCGCGTCTTGGGGATATTTACCCGTTCACCGGCTTGGGCGTGCTGCTCTGCAACCGCGGAACCCACGGTTGCTTTCCGCCAACCCGAAGCCGGATTGATTTTGGGCATACCTTCCCTGTTCTGAGACAGGTCTGTCTCAGTTGCTCTCTGTGGAGCACCATCGCAATTTTTCATCCTGTGTCAGCAGACAAAGAAATCCCGTTCGCTCAGAAGCGTTTTTTTCTTGTATGGCGATTCGGTGGCTGCTAGTTTCTAGGTGTCTAATCTAAGAATTGCGCTCTGCGCAGCAGCCCTCGAAACTTCGGTTTCGGGGGTTTTCTTTGTTTACCTTTCCTCCTTTCTGCTCGCCCTCAGTTGTCATCCTCCGAGGTTACGTTTGTAAACTCGGCAAAGGATTTCTTGATGATCTCCGCGAGATTGCCCTCAAGCCAGTTCGCGAATTCAGCGTTTCCACCAGATTTCTTGACCGACAAGGAAAGGCTCCCTCGCCCGGACTTGATAACAACGCCCTCCATAGGCGTGATTTCTCTCGGACTAACGGGCGCTTTTGCCCCGCGCTTGCGCGCTTCCTTGACCAGCGCCTCCAACCGTTCATCCGAAGTCAACGCGGCGTTGAACGCGGTCAGCAGTTCGAGCGCAATCTTCTCAGTGAGCTTCCCTTCCAGAAACAGATCCGCCAGGTCGGTCCATCTAGGTCGCCCTGATTTGGGCGCTGCCCCAATCAGGTCCCCAACTTTGGTCGGGATATTCTGTGTCACCTTGGTGAGATGAGAGTGCCCGGAAGCGGACAGGTTCAAGACTTGACGCACGGTAGTGCTGTCATGGCCCGCGGCCTGGATCGCCTCGGCGAAGCGGGCTTTTTCATAGAAAGACAAATTGCGACGCGCGGCGTTCTCAAGCCCCTTGGCCAACAGAGCCGTGGCGTCATCGACATCCTGGACGTTGGCGCGCACCTTGATGCCCAGCTCTCGACATGCCCTCAAACGGCGACGACCGTAAATCGACTCGAACCGACCCTCCGCCGATTTGGACCGACGAACCAAGATTGGCACCTGTTGGCCGCCCTCGCGGATACTGTTCTTGAGCGTTTCAAAGCCCTCGCCGTCATCTTCTGAGTTTACAGTTGTAAACTCATCCAGCCGGTCCTTGGGCCCCCAGTCATCTATCAGGTTGGGATCAATCTCGCGGATAGATGTGAGAGACCCCTGCAACGCTCCCAAGGCGGGTGCGCTTGTCTTGGGAGCTTTTTCCGGCGACGAACTACTGGAACGGGCGATGGTGTTGGCGATGCCCGACATATCGCGAAGCGTCTTGCGTGCCATTATTTACGCCTCCAAGACTGATGAATCATGGCTTCCACCTCGTGGCCGACGGCATCCATCGACCCTTTCGCGCGGTCGTAGGTCGCACGCGTCATCTCCGAGCGTACGACCTCGTAGATAGACTGCTTGAGCATGGTCGCGTCGCCTATGGCGGTACTTTTGACGGCAGTTGCGGACATGACCCTGTCCTGGAACAGTGCCCGCATGAATGAGGTTAACTGTTGGGAGGGCACATCCGTTGGCTCATCACGAGTGATCAGGAACTTGAAGTGATCGTATTGCAGAGTCGCTCCTGCATCCTCGATCACCCCCATATAGGCGCCGGCAAGCTCCAGGAACTGCGCTGTCGACGAGACGTCCAGCATCGACGGGGTTAGGGGGACGATCAGGGAGCTCGCGGCAGCCATACCTGCAATGGTTAGAAACCCGAGTTGCGGCGGACTATCCATCAGGACCAGATCGAACTCATCCTCGACTTGCGACAACGCGTTGCGAATGCGTGTGAAGAAGGGCTGATCTGGGTTCGAATGCACCGCGGATTCAGTCTCAAACTCTGACAGCAAGAGGCGCGCTGGCGCAATCGAGAGCCCGGGGAAATAAGTTGGCACCACGACATCCGCCATGCTGACGGGCTCATCGTAGCGGATCGCGTCATAGACCGTCAGCCCATCAAACTCGATCTCTGGACTGATGCCGCACATAGAGGTGAGCGACCCCTGGGGGTCCAGGTCTACGACCAGAACGCGATAGCCCCGAAGCGCAAAATAATGCGCCAAGTGGATGCTTGTCGTGCTCTTGCTGCTTCCGCCCTTGAAGTTCATCAACTGCCAAACCTGCAGCTTCTCATCCCCGGAACGCCGCGGAAGGTAGCGCCCCTTTTTACGAGAGGACTTTTCGAGAATTTCGCGCGCGTCCCAGATTTCCTGCGCCGTATAATAACGCCGTCCACCGCGCACATCCTCGGGCTCGGGGATCGTACCTTCAGCATGCAGCTTTCGCATGAACTGACCGGAGACCCCCAGCAGATCGGCGGCTTCGGGCGCTGAAAATGAGCGTAGCGTTTTCGTGCTATCTGGTGCAAAAGCAGACAGAAGATGCTCTCTGATGGCTGCGTTCAGCCGCTCAGAAATGTCTGTCGCAAGCGCCGAAGGCTTCTCGTTTGCCAGTGGTGTCACAGGAATCATCTAGTTGCCCCAAATTCGAAAATGTGGCTTTTTTCGCGCCACTTGGGGATAAGAACCGCGATTCACGGCGCTAAGTCAAGTTTATTCCTTTATATAGTGTCTGTTAAACAACTAGAGACTATATGCACTGACTGCCTGATGTGGATGTTTACAGCTGTAAACGGGCCGGCTGCGGCCAGGCCCAAGCGGCCCGTGTGCCGCGCGACGTTGTATCGAACCTTGCAAATGACCGCCTGCATGAAGGAGCCACCCTGGTACACGCTCCTGCCGAGGATGCCGTAGAACCCAAGGCCTCGGATGATGATCGTCAGGCAGTCCGCTCCGGACTTCTGGGATTGCCTCTTTCAAGCGATGCCACCTTCGACACACTTGTGGTTCAGGAAGCCACCGGCGGCGCGGCGCGCCAAGGCCATCATCACCGACCTTGAGCAAGGGTCGGTGGTAAGCTCATCAATCAACCCCTCTAATCCACCGCCTGACGCCACACGGCCCTAGGCGGTAGCGCAAGCTGCCCAAAAAGGCACAACAGTCCCGCCGAACTGCGTAGTGCTTGATCCGCTGGCAATTGAAACCGCGTGGGCCGACACGCTCTGCTTTTCGCAGGCAGCACAGCGGGATAGAACTGCCGGACCCAGGCTGGAACCGGTGCCATCAAGGCAACGGGCCCAGTCAGATAATTGCTATGATGTCGTTGTTGCTGTCGAGGGAGCGCGACATGATGGCCCGAACGTTCGGAAATGATGACTTGCGAAACCTTCAGTCCACGACCACGCGCCAATACAGCATTCTAGTTCACCTGCTGACAGTCAAAAGCGTCACCGAGACCGCGCATCATTTCGAGACGTCACAGCCGGCTGTCAGCCGGTTGCTGGCAGAGATGCGGCTTCGCTTTTGTGACGGGCTGCTGGTTCGCAGCGGCGAGAGAATGGTCATTACCGACCGTGGGCGAGCAATTCGTGCCGAGTTGAGCGCGATCCTGGACCGTCTATCGTGTCTGATCGAAACCACGGACAGTTTCGAGCCGGAAGCCGCGGACGTGACCTTCACGCTCGGCTTTGCCGATTCCAACATGGTCAGCTTGATCCCTCTGCTCGTGGGCGCCATCACCGGATCGGCCGCGAAGATCAAACTTCAGTTGCGCACGCTCGACGCCTCTTTGGACGTGGTGAGGGCCCTGGAAAACAGGGATTTGGATGCGGTGGTTGATTGCGTCACCAAGCACACGCGCGATTCATACGAGACCTTGCGGTATTCATCGCTTGGAACGGATGACGTGGTCTTGCTGGCGCGGAAGGATCATGCAGTGATCGCGTCGCCGCCGCAGACAAGCGCGGAGTACCTGGCGCTGAAGCATGTTGCCCCTTACCCGGTTGCAAGTTTCGAACTGGGGCCGATAGACGGCACGCTCCGAGCCTTGAAAAGCGCCCGTCACATCAGCTGCTTTATTCCTGAATACAGCCTGATTCCCAACGTCCTGATCGGGTCGGACTTGGTGTTCACGACGTGCCGGCGCTTCGCGGAAGACTATGCGAAGCACTTGCCGTTGGCGGTGGTCCCCGCGCCCGATTTCTTTCCGAGGATGGAATTTCGGATGCTGTGGCACGAGGTGACACAAGGCAATCCAGCGACGATCTGGCTGCGACGGCAGATTCAGAATGCCGCAAAAGCAGGCAATTTCGAATTTTGATAGTGTCTCAGGTGTTATTATTTGTGCGATATTGTAACGGAGTGCCCCATATCCGTTTCGATATTCAGTGAATACGTTCTACGTCATTTCTGCCGGTCTGCTCTGTCCCTAGAAACGTTCACCAATTGGACACTGCCGAACACAGGAGAACGAAATGACGAAGTTGGAACTCAACCTAAAGCGCCGTGCGGTCCTGACCGGGCTTGGGGCAGGTCTTGCCGCAATGACCCTGCCAACAACCCTCTTGGCTGCCTCGCCGCGCAAGGTCGTGCTTTTGATGGCGGGCGGTATTGCCGACGGCGGCTGGAACACGCTGGCGTTTCGCGGGCTGGAGGAACTGGCGGCGATGGATGGCATCGAGACCGCCTATGTCGAGAACGTCACCCAGGCCCGCGCGCCGGAAATCGCCCGGGGCTATGCTGATGACGGCTTCGATCTCGTGATCGGGCACGGGTATGAATTCGGTGCTTTGATGGCCGAGATCGCGCCCGAGTATCCCGACCAGTCGTTCTTCGCCACAACCTACGCCCCAGGCGCAGATATCCCGGCCAACGTGCGCTATGCCGATCTGGCTTACGTCGCCGTGGCATATGCTGCAGGGGCGCTGGCGGCACTGATTTCTGAAGAGGGTAGGGCGGTCGGTTTCGTCGGTGGCGGTGACAACCCGACGCAGCAATCGATGGGCCGCGCTTTTGCCGGTGGAGCCGAAGAAACCGTTGCGGGCATTAAGGGGCTCGGCATCGTCACCGGTGATTATCACGACGCGGCAAAGGGCAAAGAGGCGGCGCTAACCATGATCGGCAACGGCGCCGACGTGATCTGGCATGCCGCCGACGTGACCGGCCTGGGCGCGATTCAGGGGGTGGCCGAATCCGAGGGGGTGAAGGCCCTGGGGTGCTACGCCAACCAAACCTCGATTGCTCCACAAGAAATCGCCACCAGCTTTGCCATGAACCTCGGTTGGATGGTCGTGCAACTGGGCACAGCCATTGCGAATGGTTCGTTCGTGGGTGGGGAAGAATGGAAGCCGACCGTGGCCGAAATGTGGTCGGCGGTCTACGGCGAAGGCGACGATGCGGTGCCGGTCAACCCTGACTTGGTGTCCGAAGAATCCTATGCGGTCTTTACCGAGGTCATGGAAAAACTGTCGTCCGGAGAAATCGACGTGACCCGCTTTCTGCAAGGCTGACCTGGCGGAGCTTAGACATGCGGCACGCTTCCGGTTGGCGGGCGCGTGCTGCGGCAGACAAGGCAAGACGGGCGGCGGCCCGGCAGATCGGGGGGCGTCCAATTGGTAGCCTGCGACAAAGGCGTTTCATCGTCATCGGCGCCGCCGGTGCTTGAGCTTCGCAATATCACCAAGCGTTTTCCCGGCGTGATCGCGAACGATCGGGCCTGCCTGACAGTGGGGGCCGGCGAAGTACACGCGATCCTTGGGGAAAACGGGGCCGGCAAGAGCACGCTGATGCGCATCCTGTACGGTGCATACCAACCGGACGAAGGTGCGGTATTGATCGACGGCGAAGCGCGGCAATTGACTTCGCAACGTCAGGCTATCGCTTGTGGCATCGGCATGATCCACCAGGAATTCATGCTGGTTCAACCGATGACGGTGGTCGAAAACGTGATCCTTGGGCTGGATGGCGATATCGGCCTGCGCCTGGACGAGGCGGCGCAGCGGATTTCGGCATTGTCCGACCATCATGGATTGGGGATCGACCCCCATGCCCGCGTCGCCGACCTGCCGGTCGGTGTGCAGCAGCGTGTCGAGATCCTGAAGCTCTTGTTCCGCGATGCGCGAATTCTGGTGCTGGACGAGCCGACGGCGATCCTGACACCGCAGGAGGCGGCTTCACTTCTCGATACATTGCGCAAACTTGCTTTGCAGGGGCGGGCGATCATCATCGTTACGCACAAGCTGAACGAGGTAATGGCCGTTGCCGACCGGGTCACAATCATGCGCGACGGGCAGACGGTTCGCAGCATCGACCCGGCGCAAAGCAACGAAGGCGAACTTGCCCGCCTGATGGTCGGACGCCCGGTTGGGCGCACTGTCGTTCGCCCCAAAATCCAGCCGGGAGCGAGAATCCTGAGCGTCAATGGCCTGCGCGTGCTGGGTGCGACCGGAGGCGAGGCGGTGTGCGGCGTGGATCTGACCGTGCGCGAGGGCGAGATCGTCGGAATAGCCGGTGTCGAAGGCAACGGGCAGTCGCAACTGGTTGAAGCCATCACCGGGCTCCGCCGCAGTTCTGGCGGATCGGTAATGATGGATGGCCGAAACGTGACCCACGCGACACCGCTTGAGCATGCCCGCAGGGGGCTGGTCTACGTGCCGGCCGATCGCCGTTATGTCGGCTCGATCGCCGCCCTGGGGATTGACGACAACGCGATGCTGGGCCGGCAGGAGGACTTTACCCGCGGCTGGGGCTTGTTCCGGGATCGGCGGCGTATCCGGCGCCATGCACAGGAATTGGTCGAACGGTTCGACGTCAAAACGCCGCACATCCGCTTTCCGGCCGGCAAGCTGTCCGGGGGAAACCTGCAAAAGGTCATCATGGGGCGCGAGATACTGCGCGACCCGAGGCTCCTGGTGGTCGAACAGCCGACACGCGGACTGGATATTGGGGCCATCGAATATATGTGGTCGCAACTTTTGGCGGTACGCGGGCAGGGCAAGGGGGTTCTACTGGTGTCGGCCGAACTGAATGAAATCAGGAGCTTGGCCGACCGTATTCTCGTCATCCACCGAGGACGTTTCCTTGGCGAGCTGACACCAGAAGACGCGGATGATGAACTTCTTGGTCTGATGATGGCCGGCATGGCCGCCAAGCCGGGAACCGGGCCGATGCCTGACCGGCCGAGGAACTGACGATTGATGCCTATACTTAGAAAACGCATGGCGCCCAGCGATACGCTGCTGACGATCGTCGGCATCAACGCCGTCGTGATGCTTTGCGCCTTGGCGATCGGGGCGATCCTTTTCTTGCCCTATACGGACAACCCGTTCGCCGCATATGCCACGCTGGTTGAATCCAGCCTGGGTTCGTGGCGGGGCATCGGCATCACGCTGAACAGAGCCGCGCCTCTGATCCTGATCGGGCTGGGCACCTGCGTCGCCTGGCGGTCGGGTTTCGGATACCTGGGGTTCGAAGGCTGCCTGACCATCGGTGCGGCGGGCGCAGCCTGGTATGCGCTGCGCCCTTTCAATGCCGAGATCGCCGGTATGGCAGGGTTTCTTGTCTTCCTGGCGGGGGCCATGACCGTCAGCTTTGGCGCGGGGGGGCTTTGGGCCGGCGGCGTCGGCTTTCTACGCAGCCGTTTCGGTGGCAACGAAGTTCTGATCTCGCTGATGTCGAATTATGTGGCTGCGTTCTTCGTGCAGTACCTCGTGTCCGGTCCGATGCGCGCCGAAGGCAGCTTGCCTCAGACACCGCGGTTTCCACTTGGCACCTGGCTGCCAACGATCCTGCCAGGGACGCGCGGGCAGGCCTCGATCCTGATCGCGTTGGTGGCGGTCTTTTTCGTGTGGCTGCTGATGCGGCGGATGCGGCTGGGTTATGAATTGCAGGCCACGGGGCTGAATCCGCAAGCGGCACGGTATGGTGGTATCCAAGTAGGGGCCCGCTATGTCCTGGCAGCGTTTCTGGCGGGCGGTCTGGGCGCTTTGGCCGGGCTGGTCGAGGTGCTTGGCACGCAGCACCGACTGCTCGACGGGCTCAGCGGTGGTGTCGGCTTTATCGGTATCGTCGTCGCCCTGCTGGCGCGGCTGAATCCGCTGGCGGTCGTCCCGGTGGCGATCCTATATGCCGCGCTGTCGGTGGGGGGGGACGCGCTGCAACGGCGGATCGGTGCGCCGACCTCGATCATCTTTATTCTGCAAAGCCTCATCGTGCTGTTCCTCATGGCCAGCGAATTGCTGCGGCACTGGACGCTCGACCTGTCAGGGCTGCGTGGCAAGAAAGGAACCGGCAATGTTTGACGACACGGCATTGATGGCTTTCCTGGTTACCTGGATGGCCGCCAGCCTTCGCTTTGCGGGACCGCTGCTGATGGCTGCATTGGGCGAAACCTTTGCCGAGCGCGCGGGCGTTCTGAACGTCGGGATCGAAGGTACGTTCCTGATCGGCGCGCTTGTGGCTTTTCTGGCCACGCAAACCAGCGGCATGCCGACGGTCGGCTTTCTGGCGGCATTGGGAGTCGGGGCGCTGGCGAACCTATTCCTGGCCTGGATGTATGTGACGGTTGGAGCGAACCAGGTCGTGGTCGGCATCGTCTTCAACATCTTTGCCATCGGGGCCGCCAGCTACGGCTATCAGTTGGCCGCGGGCGAGGCCGCCACGGCAGAATTGGTTCCGATGTTCCCCAAGCTGGACATTCCCGTCTTGTCGGATGTGCCGGTCATCGGGCAGGTGTTGTTGTCGCACTCGGTCCTGTTCTACCTGACGCTAGCGCTGATGGTCCTGGCCGATCTGGTCTTGTTTCGTACCCGGTTCGGGCTGAACATCCGAGCCGTCGGCGAAAATCCACACGCTGCGGCGAATGCGGGCATTTCGGTCTCGCGCATTCGTTATCAGGCCGTGTTGCTGTCGGGGGCCGCGGCAGGTGGGGCAGGGGCCTATCTGGTATTGGCAGAGGTCGGGCTCTTTCGGGATACGATCGTCGCCGGTCAGGGCTTTATCGCCATGGCCATCGTGATCTTCGGCCGGTGGCGCCCGCTCTATGCAGCCTTTGCCGCAATGGCCTTCGGCGCGGCCCAGGCGCTGCAACTGTCACTGCAATTGTTCGAGATGAACATACCACCGCAGCTTCTGCTGTCATTGCCCTACGTGCTGACGATTGTCGCGGTGTCGGGATTGATCGGCCGTGCCAACCAGCCCGGCGCGCTGATGCAACATTACAAGGGAGATTGACCATGAAAGTTCTAACGCATCTTTGCGCCGTGACGATGAACCCAGACAGGGACATCATCGAGGATGCCTGTATCTGTATCGAAGGGGACCGGATCGTCGCCGTTTGCCCCACCGCCGAAATGCCTGAGCCCTTTCGCACGGCCGAACATGTCGATTGCTCGGGCAAGGTCGTCGTGCCGGGCATGATCAACACGCATACGCACCTGTTCCAGACCTTGCTGAAGGGTCTAGGCGATGACATGGACCTCAAGAAGTGGTTTTCCTGCATGACCGGTCCTGCAGCCGTGCATCTGACAACCGAGGACATGGCCACAGCCGCGCTGCATGGTTGCGTTGAATCGCTGATGTCCGGTGTCACGACACTGGTGGAATACCAATACGTGAACACCCAAGACGACATGATCGACGCGGTCTACGACAGCTTTGACCAGACCGGCATTCGCGGGTTCGTCTGCCGCGGTTTCATGACGACGGGCGAAGATCATGGCGTGCCGCCGGCCTTGATCGAAAAGACCGAGCACGTGATCGAGCATACAAGGGCCGCGGCGCGGCGCCACAACCGGCCCGGTGGCCGGGTGCAGATCGGCATCGCGCCTTGCATGTGCTGGACGGTCGACCCCGATGCCTATCGGGCGGTGCGCAAACTGGCGGACGAGGAAGGTCTGTTCATCACGGCGCATCTGTCCGAAAATGCCTTTGAAGTCGAGCGCGCCAAGGAATCCTTTGGCACCACGACAGCCCAGTTCTTTGACGAAATCGGCTTTCTGGGGCCCGACGTTCTGGCTGTGCATTGCGTACATTGCAACAGCCGAGACATCCGGTTGATGAAGATGCGCGATGTGAAGGTATCGCACAACCCGTGCAGTATGCTCTACGTCGGGCTCGGCGTCGCTCCGATCCCGGAAATGCTGGCCGCCGGGCTGACTGTGTCACTGGGCAGCGATGGTCCCGCCAGCAACAACAACCACAGCATCTTTCACGTCATGAAGTTCGCCGCGCTCGTGCCGAAGGGCGTGCACGAGGATCCAACGATCATGACCGCAGAAAAAGCGTTGGAGATGGCGACAATCGACGGTGCGCGCGCCGTTGGGCTGGAAGATGAAATCGGTTCGCTTGAGCCGGGTAAGAAGGCGGACTTGGCCATCATGGACCTGTCCGAAAGCATCTGGGCCACTCCGCTGCATCGCGTGCCTTCGGCCATCGTCTATTCCGCGCTTGGCCACGAGGTCACCGATGTCATGGTCGACGGGACATTCGTCATCCGCAACCGCCAGCACACCGTGCTGAATATCAAGGAGCTGCGAGCGGCGTCGCAGAAGGCGGCGGATGGCCTGGCCGGGCGCGCGGGCGTGGACCATTTCAAGACGCGACCGTGGCGTTCGGTAACGGCCTGAATACAAGCATATCGGAGATGTCATGCAACGCAACATTGGCCAGTTGACCTGGACCGAGGTCGAGGCGCTCGACCTCGCCAAGGACGGCGCCCTGGTTCTGCCGATCGGGTCGATCGAACAACATGGGCCCCATCTATCGACCGATTGTGACCTGGTCTTCGCCGACCGCTTTCTTGACCTGGCCCTCGAACGCCTTGACCAGCATACAAAAGTCTGGCGGTTGCCAATTTTGCCGATCTCGAAGTCGAACGAACACGTCGGCTTTGCCGGAACGTGGTATTTGTCGGCAGAAACCCTGATGGCCACCCTGCGGGACATTGCCAGATGCGCGGTCAACAACGGATTTCGCAGGCTTGTGCTGTGGAATTGCCATGGCGGCAATCGTGCGCTGCTCGAAGTTGCCGCCCGCGATCTGCGCATCGAAACCGGACTGATGACATTCCAGGTGTTTGCCTCAGGCGTAATGCCGGATCCCCTTGATCCGCTCGATGCAAGAGAACCGGTTTATGGCATTCACGCCGGCGAATGGGAGACAAGCGTCATGCTGGCGCTTGCACCGGATCGCGTTCGACTGGATCGGCGCAATTGCGAATTTCCCAAGTTCAGCTCGGAGACGCTTGCTCTGGAATTGACTAGCGCTACGGTCGGCTGGACCTCGCGCGATTTCCAGATCTCCGGAACTTGGGGTGACGCGGCCGCGGCGACGACCGAGCGGGGCCAACAGCGGTTGACGCCCTTGATCGACCGGCTGGCGGCGATCCTGACCGAAATTGCGGGGTTCGAAATGGGGGCCTGAGACAGGCGCCTGCGCCGCGGACCGTGACGGCCGCGGCGCAAACCTGGGATAACGGGGTCTTCAGCGGGTGGACTTGGCCATGTCGACCGCCATTGCGATCAATCCCGCGTCGCTGCCGCGCGGGCCGATCAGTGACAAGCCGATCGGCAATCCGGTCGCCGAGCGCAGCGGGATCGTGACCTGGGGTAACCCGGCGTGACCCGACAGACAGAGTAGGGTCAGCGCCCGGTTCCGGTAGGCTTCCATGCCCTGACCATCCAGCGTGAGCAGGGGCGCCGGTCCAGGGGCGGTGGGAACCCGTATAATCCCTCCGTTCAGGGCCGCGTCGATGGCGCCGGTGATTTCGGCCCGCATCGACTGGGCGGCAGAGATGTCTTGTGGTGCAAGCGCCATCGCCCCGGCAAAACGCTCGCGTACGCCGGGGCCAAAGGCGGGTTCGTGTTCTTTGATCCATGCGCCAAACACCTGCGCGACCTCGGCACCCTGACAGACGCGGAAAGTGGGCAGAAGCGCCTCGCGCAAGCGAAGCGACAGCAGCGGTGCAGGATCGCCCTGCCGCAACGGCGCCAGCGCAGAGAGTGTTTCGGCATCCGCGAAGTCCCACATGTCGGCGGGCACACGCGGTTCACCGCGCGGGGGCGCGGCTTCGGGCGCCAGCAATTCGGCCAGATGTTGTAGCGTTGCGCCGTCGCGGGTCATGAAGCCGGGCACATCGTAGCTGGGGGCCAGGGGCAACAAGCCGCGCGCATCCAGAAGCCCATGCGTCGGTCGCCACCCCCAGAGCCCGCAGAAGGCGGCTGGGATTCGCACCGATCCACCGGTGTCGGTGCCCAGTCCGATATCGGCCAGCCCCGCAGCAACGGCCGAGGCCGATCCCGAGGACGACCCGCCTGGCACCCGGCCGGGCCCGGCCGGGTTCTCCGGCGTACCGTAGCGGGCATTCTGTCCCATCAGGGAATAGGCCAGCTCGTCCATCTGGGTCTTGCCGACCAGGTGCGTACCCAACTTTATCAGGTGAGAGACCAGGGGCGCCGTGTCCTGCGCGGGGTTGTGGGTGTCGGCCCATTCGGGATTGCCGGCCCCGGTGACATGGCCGGCAATATCGAAGTTGTCCTTTACCGCCAGCCGCAGGCTGGCCAGCGGTCCAATCCCATCCCCAATTGGCGGATCGAACCTTGTAACGAAGGCATCCGCGCTCATGAGACTTCAGCCATCAGCGAGACATGCGCCGAGACGATGCGCCACCCGTCTTCCGTCCTGAGCCAGGTCTGGCTTTGCCGTCCGGTGCGCGTGCTTCCTTCGCGCCGGAATTCCAAGTTGCAAATGCCCATGTCGTCGCCAAAGGTCACGATTTCGCGGCGGATCACCTGTCGCTGGGGCGAGCCGCCGGTGCGGCCCTTCCGAAATGTGCGGATCTCGTCGATGCCATAGAGGTTTTCGCCGACGCCATAACGCAGAACCTGCGGCGTGTCCCAGAACAGCGCGTCCAGCGTGTCGAGGTCATTCGCCATCAGCGCCGCCTCGTAGGTGTCGCAAGCGATGGTGAGGTCAGAGAGCGGGGCGGCAGCATTCACCTGTCTGGTCACGTATCTTTCTCCATGGCGGTCAGTATGGCCTCGCCCGAGGTCACGAAACCGAAGCATTGACGTACATTGTAAAGCGTGGCCTGCATGCAGAAGGCCGGCGAGGTGGTCGCGCTGCAATCCTCCAGCAGGAGGACGTCGTAGCCGAGGAAATTGGCGTCATGTAGGGAACAGGCGACGCATTGGTCGGCGTTCACCCCGGCAAACAGCACGGTCCGCACGTCGAGGTTGCGCAGGATGCTGTCCAACTCGGTATCCTGGAAGCCCGACATGCGGAATTTGGACACCGCGATATCATTGGCCTCCGGGCTCAGTTCCGCGACCACGGAGGCGGCCCAGCTGCCCTCTTCAAGTACATGCGCGCCGTTGGAGGGCAGGGGTTTCCCGATGCCGGTCGAACGCCCGTCCGGGTCGTAGACATGCAGCACCGCAGGCGGAAGGTTCATCCGGTCGGGACGGTTGCCCCAGTTCAGCCAGATCACCGGCACGCCAGCGGCGCGCAAGGCCGGTAGAAGTCTTTGGAGCGGAGCAATCGGCGCCCGCGCGGGTTCGACATCAACGCCGATATGCGCGAGCCAGCCATCGCGGTGGCAAAAGTCGTTCTGCATGTCGACCACGATGATCGCTGTTTGCGACAGGTCAAAGGTCACCCGACGCGCCTGGTCGACGACCGTTACCGGCCGGCTCTGCGCCGGCTGGCGGGTCATGTCGACGCTATCCGCGTTGACCCGCCACGCATTGCGCGGCGAGGCGCCAAGGCTGATCTGGTCGTTTTCGGGATCAGACATTGGCTTTTCCGGTAAGCACGGCGATATCTTCAGCGTCCAGCGCAACCCGCTGGCCAGAGCGGATCAGCTGGGAAAAGTCTTGGTCCGGGGTCATCACCGTCAGAGTATACAATTTACCGGCCCCGGTGTTTTCGACCACGTGCACCGACCCCGGGTTCAACAAAAGCGCGTCACCCGTTTTGATCGGCAGGCTGGTGCCGTCGGACGAGGCGATGCCCTCGCCGGATATCACGTAGAAGAATTCATGCGCATCCGAATGGCTGTTCGGCGGTGTCTTGCCGTCCTTCGTGAAGATTTCGACGACATAAATGTTGTTTGAGGTCGAGTTCTGCGGATCGAACAGAGTGACGAAATAGTTCGTATCGTCTTCGGCGATCTTCCAGACCTCGGCTTGTTCGATCTGCTCGAAGGAGAAGGACGGTGTCATGCCAGAGTGCCCCCGAACCGAGAGCCGGACAATTCTTGATCGGCCAGCCCGGGAAGGGGTGCTTCAACACTCAACGGGACGGCGCGGTGTCCGGTTTGGAACTCAGGCTTTGTCATTTGGCTTTCCCGTCTGCGGATATTTTGTGTTGGATAGCCACTTTCTACTGGCCGGGATTCCCGCTGGAAATGTCGGGGAATTGATACGCGTGATATCAATACAGATATAGTTGCGGACGGCACCATTCACCCTGGCCGGCAAGCCGCCGGTTGCACCGTTCAGACGCATATCGAACGATACCCTTGCCGTGTCGTTGGAACGCTCTGGCCGGCACCGTCAAGTTAACGCGTCGGCCTGCGTCACGTGCAACAGGGCGGCAAGACTGACACTCGCCTGTATCACCGCCATCGGTTCCCGCCCGAGGTGATTTCCGATGCCGTCTGGCTGTATTTTGGTTCCCCGTTAGCCTGCGGATGGTCGAAAACCTGCTGGCCGAGCGTGGCAACATCCGTGTCGCAGCAGACGGTGCGGGCGTGGGCCGAAAAATACGGATAAGCTTCGGTCATACCCGATGGCGAAACGCGAGATCATGCCGAGGGGGAGAGCATCGCGCGCGGGCCTGAACAACAGGGCCGAAAACTCGCATCAACCGTCACGACGGCGCAAGCGCATCATGAAACGCGTCAAATCACTTCGACACTTGCAGCGCTTCGTTTCCATCCATGACCCGATTGCCAATCCGTTCGATCTCCCCCGACATGAAATGACATCCGGGGATTTTCGCGAAGGCCGCGCCACGGCCATGGATGCGTGACGCGACATCGCAAATCTCGGAGCCGCGTGAAAATCGCACTCAGCCCCAAGTTGGTCCCGGTTGGTTAAGTTTACAGCGCCCGCGCTGGCGCTGCTTCCGCTGAAGCTCGTCCAGGTCACCTCCGGGACTTTGAACTCGGGCGAAAGTTGCGCGGGGTTTCGGCGCGACAGGCTGACATGCAGGCGCAAGCGGGCGATATGAAAGACAGCATGGTTGCCAAGCTTGTGGACGATCGGCATGCCGAGTGGGAGGAGATGGTGTAGGGGGCAGCGCAGCTTCTCGATCCTCCAAGAAAGAGCGAAATGGCGGCCGGGGCCGAGTACCTGCTGGTAGTCAGTAAGTGGTTTCTGGTGGCTCTATCTCGAAACGCTCTGGCCGTACTCGACGATGAAGTAGGGCAGGGGATTTTGACGGCTGATCCGGGGGGGCGAGCACGGCGAGAACTTCGACCAGCCTGCTTCCTCACCGCTGATCTTCCAGATGATGCAACGCAACGTTCAAACGAGTTGATAGGGTAAGATTACTGGACATATTTAGAGCAACTAGTCCAGGGCGAAAATTGTCCAAATAGTCGCCTAAAAGCGCCGTGGGTTCCGCTGATGGTCACAGTTGGACCTCATCAAACTTCTGTATTCACAGACCCTGCAGGGGACGAGGTTCGTCGGTCGTGATCCGCTCGGACGCCCGTGTCATTTGATCAGGTGGTACCGCGACTGTTTCCGGCCCGTTTGCACCGTCCGGCGCCGAACACGACCTCAATGTCGACCAACATGATCGGCTGAAAAACGGCTTCGGCAACGGCACGCGAAAAATCAGCTGCGTCATGCGTCTTAAGCAGCTCCCTGCGGGACGTTTAGGTCTCGGCCATCGAAGCTCCGTTCGAGGTCGGCTCAAGTTGGCAAACTCCATTGCCTTCTTACTCCGCAAATGAGTGGGTGATTTCCACCCGGTCCTCGGACACAAACTGTATAAGTCTTCAAGGTCGGCGGCTCCCGCTGGCAAACCACAACAGAAGGCTTTGAACATGCGCCTGCATCTGGGGTGTCAGTTGAGCTACGTATTACCAGCGCCAACACCCATGATCCTTCTGTTGAACGTCCACTACTCACGTGCAAGCGATCTGGAGCAGCCGGACGTCTTGACTAGCGATCCTCCGGTGCCGATTGAGAACTACCGCGACGGTTTCGGCAATTGCCGTGACCTGCCCCCCGCGAAATCCCTCATCATGATGTAGAGTCTGCCCAACCTTGAAGGAGCAGACGAATGCGAAAGAG
>NZ_PGTB01000308.1 GCF_002786325.1 Pseudooceanicola lipolyticus
CGGCGGCGGGCTGCGACGCGGGCGCGGCGGCCTGGTCCAGCGCCAGCTTGCCCTGCCAGTAGCCGCGCGCGGTCAGGCGGGGATAGCCGTCGCGATACTGCGCCCGGATCCGGGCAAAGTCGCGCAGGAAGCGGGTCAGCGTCCTGGTCATCTCCCAGCCGGTTGCAAAGAAGCGCCGTTTCGACTGCTTCACCCGGTAGGCCCGTTCGCCATCGGCGCTGAGATAGCTGATCTCGGCGGCGCCGAAGGCCGGGTAGACGATGCCGCGCTCGCCCATGCCGACCACCACCTTGTCCCAGCGGCGGGCGGAAAACGGCAGAAGATGCCCGTTTAGGGTCGAATATCCGATCAGGTGGCGCCAGCGGCGCGAAAGGCGGGTCAGCCGCCGCCGCTCGGCCAGGTCGCCGGGTTCGACCGGGCGCCAGACCTCGTCCTTCATCAGCGCCTTGATATCGGCGCGGCGCCCGGCCATGTCGATATTGGCGTCGAAGAACTCCGGCCCGCGCATCACGTCCTGCCAGGCCAGCAGCTGGGCCGCGGCGCTTTCGTAATGGAACCGCAGCAGGCTGCGCATGATGAAGCGCACCGGCACCTTGGCGGTGCCCAGCGGGCTGCGCGCCAGGTCATCCGAGACCAGGTGGTGGATGATATGGTTGCGCAGGTCCAGATACAGGGTCTGCGCGCTTTCCTTCTCGGAAAAATCGTCCTGGAACGACACCACGCCGTTCAGCGTGGTGATGGCAAAATCGTTCATCAGCGAAAACGAGATGTCGTCGCCGCGCACGAAGAAGGGGAAGGGGTGGTGGCGGACCTGGTCGATGGCGAAGGCAAAGAACCACCAGCCGCCATAGAGCGTCGGCAGCCGGCGTTGGGCGCCGTCCATCTCCATCTGGAACACCGCGCTGCGGTCGCGCAGGTCGGTGCCGCAATCCAGCGGGCGGCAGGCGCCGTCGAACCAGGCGCCGTTTTCCCACATCGCCCATTTATGGGTGTTGTTGATCATCGCCCCCGAGACCGCGCTCCTGCGGTCGCGCGCCAGCGCCAGGAACATATAGGCGCGGGCGATATTCTCCATGTGGAACGAGGCGTCGTCATCCATGAACAGGCAATGGCTGAACCCGGCCGCCTCGGCCTCCAGCAGCCCGCGGGCAAAGCCGCCGGCGCCGCCGTAATTGGGATTGTCGATCGGCGTGACCCGGGCGCTGGCGGCAATCTCGGCGCTCTGGCCGTTATCGACCACCTGCACATGCACCTGCTCGCCATAGGCAAAGCCCTGCAGGAAGGCGTCCAGCCGGGCCACCGTCTCGCGCACCTGGTCCTCGCGCTTGAAGGTGGTGATCGACACCGCCAGCCGCGGCAGCTCGCCCGGCAGCGACCGGGTGGCAAAGCGGCCGCCGGTGACGGTGGCGCCGGCCTCGTCCAGCGCCCGGATCTCGGCAAAGACCAAGCCGCGCCCCGCGCGGGCGGCGTAATGCGACAGGTCGGCCCGGTGCGGCGCGTCGGCGGCCAGGGTGACGGTCTCGCAATGCAGCACCTCCCAGGACTGGTCGGGAATCGCCTGGTAGACGCGGATCTCGACCCGGCCGCTGCCGGAGATCTCGGCAAACAGCCCGTCCAGCACGCAGGCGGCGTGCCATTTGCCAAGGTTGAACAGGTTGAAATAGGTGTCGAAGGCCACCGCGCTGCCGCGCGCCAGCCAGATCTCGGCGCGGCTCTGCGACACGCCGACCTCGCCCGTGGTGTGGAAATACAGCGGGTGTTCGGTGCAGATCGCCGGTTCCGGGAAGATGAAATTCTGCAGGGTGATCATGGGCGCGGTCCCTCGGTCAGGCGGTCAGGCGGTCGGTCGGATTGGTCCTCGGCCCCGGTCAGGGACGCCCGTAGCTGCCCTGTCGAGGCCAAGCCTGTCAAGCGGCAAGCCGGCGGATCAGGCGGCGTAATCGCGGCGCAGGCTGTCGAGATAGCTGGCAAGGGCCGGGTCGGCGGGCGGCCGGGCGGCCAGCCGCTCCAGCAGCGCCGCCACCGCCTCGGCCTCG
>NZ_PGTB01000309.1 GCF_002786325.1 Pseudooceanicola lipolyticus
CGAGCGCGCCCGGCTGGCCCGGGCGCTGCAGGCGGAGCTGGCGGCGGTGCTGGACGGGATGCCGGACGAGGGTCTAACGGCGGCCTGAACGGGGGGCTGAACGGCAGGCAGAACGGGGGCCGCGCCGCCTAGCCGCCTAGCCGCCTAGACGCCTAGGCGATCAGCAGCGGTTCCAGCCTGAGCACCAGCGCGTCGATCCGGCCGGTCTGGAAGAACAGGTTCAGCTCGCAGCCGGTGGCGCGGGCGCGCAGCGCCGGGTCGATCGGCAGATGGGCCAGATGCGTGCGCCGCCCCGAGGGCAGCACCACCGGTTCCGGCAATGCCGTCTCCTGCATCCCGCCCTCCAGGTGATAGCGCAGACTCGGTTTGAAGGCGACCAGCGCCGCGGCCTCGGTTTCGCTCAGCAGGCCCAGATAGCGGCCCCGCCCCAGGGTCTCCGGCGGCAGCCGCATCCCCAGGCAGGCCCAGGCGCCGCTGTCGCCGGCCTCGACGCTCAGGCGGAAGCCGCGCGCATCGGGTCGGCACCCCATCACCGTCTGGCCGGCCGGATCGCAGGACAGCCAGAGCCCCGGCCCCAGATCCAGGTGGCCGGCGGTGACCGACCGGTCTTTTCCCTTGGAGAGAGCCGCAATCTGCCCCAGAAGCCCGGGAAAGGCCGCGACCTGCGGCTTGTCCAATGTCTCACTCATGCTGCGCCTGCTTTTGCTGTGCCCGTTTGCCTATACCTCGGGCAATTCGCCCGGCCGCGCAAGCCCGTCGACAATCTGCAGAATCGCCGCGGGCGTGACGGCGCCCTGCTGCCTCCCGCCGCGATGGCCGGGATGCAGCAGCGTGACCGGATCGTAATGGCCGGTGCCGGGCGCCTGCAGCGCCGCCAGTTCTGCCGCAACCGCCGCGGTGGCGCCCGGCGGCAGGGACAGGTCCAGCACCGCCGCCAGCCGGTCGAGCGCCGCCTCGGGGGCGCCGGTGAT
This sequence comes from Pseudooceanicola lipolyticus, assembly GCF_002786325.1. GTDB lineage: Bacteria > Pseudomonadota > Alphaproteobacteria > Rhodobacterales > Rhodobacteraceae > Pseudooceanicola_C > Pseudooceanicola_C lipolyticus. The sequence goes on from NZ_PGTB01000309.1 coordinate 972, forward strand.
CTCGTCATAGGCGATCTCCAGGTCGCTGCGCGCCTGCCAATGCGCGTATAGCCGGTGATGCCAGGCCCAGGACCGGCGGATCGCCTCGGGCTCGTTTTTCAGCCAGCCCATGCGGATCAGCGAGGCCAGGCAGGCTTCGGGCCGGCGCCGGGTGGTCAGCACGATATCGGGCGTGAAGGTGACCTCCTCGGGCTTGTGCGCCTTGACCAGATGCACCGGCGCCGGATCCTCCGGGCGGTAATCGGCGATCCAGGCCGCCTGCAGCGCCGTCCCGGACAGTTCCAGCAGGCGGCGCGCGGCGTTGAAGGCCCAGGTGCTGCCCGACCGCGGCACCCCGGCGACAAGACAGATGCGGGGAGAGGAAGCATGGGGCATAAGCACAGGTATCCGGGTAGAGGCGCCCCATAGATAGGCATGGCCGGCGCCGGGCTGCAAGCCGCGCCGGGCCCGCCTGGCGGCATCCGGAAACCGGCGCGGCAAACAGTTCGATCTGCTCTTTCGCAAGACCCGGAGGCGGGTGCGCGCCCGCGTAATGGGCGAAATAGGGGTTACGATTGAAAGGCTTAAAGCTTTGGCCTTGTGCCCGTGATCATGATTCGAGATATCCTCCCGGTGATCCGCTTCAAAATCTCACCCTCCATTTGCACTGGTTCGGTAATTTCATGATCACACCCATTCTTCTCTGCGGCGGCTCGGGCACGCGTCTCTGGCCGCTGTCGCGCAAGTCTTATCCCAAGCAATTTGTGCCCCTGACCGGGGAAACCACCCTGTTCCAGGCCTCGGCCGCGCGGCTCTCGGGGCCGGGATTCGCCGCGCCGCTGGTGCTGACCGGCTCGGATTTCCGCTTCATCGTCACCGAGCAGCTGGCCGCGGCGGGAATCGATCCCGGCGCGGTGCTGATCGAGCCGGAGGGGCGCAACACCGCGCCGGCGGTGCTGGCCGCGGCGCTGTGGCTGGAACGGAGCGATCCCGAGGCGCTGATGCTGGTGGCGCCCTCCGATCACGTGGTGCCCGATGCCGCCGCCTTCCGCGCCGCGGTCGA
>NZ_PGTB01000310.1 GCF_002786325.1 Pseudooceanicola lipolyticus
ATCCCTTCCTGCTGGTGGACTACTGCCGCCGAACCCGGTGCCGCCCGGCGGTTGAGGCTGCGGTTGCGGCTGTTGGGGCGTGCCGCTGAAAGACCCGCCGCCAAACCCGTCGTCGCCGGTGGAGCCGCCGCCAAAGCCGGTGTTGTTGTCAAAACTGCCGCCGAACCCGCCCTGGGCCCAGCCGGCGCCTGCCGCTGCGGCCGTCAGCGCGGCGCACAAGGCGATACGGACCACCGGGTTAGCCGCGGACATGGCGTGCGATCCAGTCGAAATATTGCGAAACCCGTGTGTAGACACCGTACAGGCTTTCATGCCCGCAGGCCGAAGCGGCGCCGATGGGCGCCCGGTTCCAGCTGACGATGCCCACCTGCAACCACTGGCCGTCCTGCCCGCGCACCATCAGCGGCCCACCGCTGTCGCCGTTGCACATGGTGCGCTTGCCCGAGGGCGTGCCGGCGCAGATCATGTTCTGCGACAGCGCATCGCCGATCTCGCGCGTCAGGATCTCGTAGGCCTGTTCCAGGTTTTCCATCGGGATGCCGTTGGACTGCCCCATGTTCAGCAGAAAGCCCCCCATGTCGCGCTTGGTCTGTTCGGCCATGCCGGCATTGCAGGTGGCATTGGACACGATGTCGATATCGGTCTCCATCAGTTGGATCGGGAACTTGCCGTCCTGCATCATGCCCCAGCCGATCACCACCGCCGGACCCTCGGGCACCGGCTGGCCCTGCTGCGACACCGAGATCGCCCCCACGGGGCCGGAACTGTTGGTGATCGGCTGTGCCAGTTGCAGCAGCGCGATGTCGTTTTCGAAGCGCATCCCGTCATAGTGTTCATGCGGGATGATGCGGGCGATGTCGCGGAACTCGCCGCCGCGCATATCGACCGAGCCGGTGCGCACCACGATGTCGGCCGGCGCCATCGCCGCGCCCTCGGGGGTCACCAGGCAATGCGCGGCGGTCAGCACCCATTGCCGCGCGATCAGCGATCCGCCGCAGAACTGCGACTGAAAGCGCGACTTGTCATCGCCGGCGCGCGCCTTTTCCGCCACATGCAGCGACACCTGCGCCGGCCAGGCGCCTTCCTGCGCCGGGCGCCCGCCAAAGATGCGCGCGGCCGCGTCGGCCTCGATCGCGACGCCTTGCCGCTCTTTCATGCCCAGCACATAGGCCAGGATCAGCACCACATTGGGCGGCGAGGGAATCGCCACCTCGTCCAGGCTGGCCACCTGCGCCCGTCCGGGCGCAGCGGCAAGGGCCAGACCGGCGGCAACCGCGCCGGCCCATAAACTCAGGCGTTTCATCGCTCTCTCCCTGTTTTCATCGCGTTGTCTCCAGACCGGCGCGGGCGAAGGCCTCGGATTTCGGCAGCACGCTCCAGTCGAACCGTTCGACCCAGACCTGGGTGGCGCCCATCGCGCCAAAGGAACCGCGGGTGCCGGGGCGCTGGGCGGCGGCGGTTAGAAACGACATCAGCTGCGCCGCCGCGCCACCGCGGGTTGCACCGGGCGCGGCGCAGGTTTCGACCAGCCCTTCCAGATTCAGCGGTTCTTTATTGTCCTCGGCCTCGGTCACCACCAGGAACATCCGCTCGGCCCCGGCGGAATAGCCATCGGGGCAGTCCGAGCACATGATCATGCCGTCGCCGACGGCGCGCGGTGCCGCCGTGCCTTCGATCCGTTCATGCGCGGCATGGACGCAGAACCGCGCGTCGATATGAATGCGGTTGACGTCGCGCGCGCCCGACACCGTGCCGCGCGCGGCGATCGCCAACTGGTCGCATTGCTTCAGCTCGGCACCGGGTGGCAGGCGCACCGGCGCGCTGGCATCGGCCCCGATGGCCGCGCCGCATTCCTCGTAGGGCGGAACGGCGCTGCCTTCGGGTTCCAGCAGCGCGGCGTCGACGCCGTCGGTTTCCACCGTGACCTCGACCGGATTGGGCGACAGCAGCGAGGGTTTGCGCGCCACCGAGGCCAGCAGCCGCGCCAGATCCTCGGCCCG
>NZ_PGTB01000311.1 GCF_002786325.1 Pseudooceanicola lipolyticus
GATCACCTCGGCGCCGGGAAACCCGCCGGCGCGCGCGCCACCGGCGCGGCGGGCCTTCTGGATCGCCCAGGTCAGCGCGCCCTCGACCGGGGTGGTGGTGGTATCGATGTCATGCCCGTACAGGCACAGCCCGGCCTCCAGCCGCAGCGAATCGCGCGCGCCAAGGCCGATCGGCAGCACGTCGTCATCGGCCAGCAGGGCGCGGGCGAAGGTCTCGGCCATCGCGGCGGGCACCGAGATCTCGTACCCGTCCTCGCCGGTATAGCCCGAGCGCGAGATCCACAGCTCGGCGCCATCCCAGGCCGACACCGCCACATCCATGAACCGCATTTCCGCCGCCGGTGGCACCAGCGCGTCCAGGACCCGTTCGGCAGCCGGACCCTGCAACGCCAGCAGCGCCCGGTCGGTCACCGGCGCCACGGTCACCGCGGGTTCCAGCGCCGCCTTCATATGGGCGATGTCGTCGGCCTTGCAGGCGGCGTTGACCACCACGAACAGGTGATCGCCGCGATTGGCGAACATCAGGTCGTCCAGGATGCCGCCCTCGGCATTGGTGAAGAACCCATAGCGCTGGCGGTTCACCCCCAGCCCCTGCACATCCATCGGCACCAGGGTTTCAAAGGCGGTGGCAATCGCCTCGTAAGAGGCGCCGGTCAGAATCACCTGGCCCATGTGGCTGACATCGAACAGCCCGGCCTTGTCCCGCGTATGCAGGTGTTCTGCCATGATGCCCGCCGGGTATTGCACCGGCATGTCATAGCCGGCGAAGGGCACCATCTTGGCGCCCAGTTCCAGGTGCAGCGCGTGCAGCGGCGTGGTCAGCAAATCGGTCATATCCGATCCAAAGCCCAGGCCAGCCCGATTTTCAAGAATTTCATCCGGCATCTCCTAATGACGGGCCTGCGCCCGCGCGGTGATGCCCCCTCTGTCCTTTCGCCTGAGATCGTTATCCCTTCGGCGCCCCGGCGGTGCCGGGTTCTCTCCAGAGTGTTCGTCAGCCTGCGGTCCCTTGGGCCTGAGAGTTTCCGGGGCGGTTGCTCCTTCGGCACCGGCGCTTGGCCGGTTCTCCCGCATGGCTGGCCGGACCCTACCCGCAGCCCGATCCGGCGGCAAGGGGGCATTCGCGCGGCAGGGCGTCCGGATGGGTGTTCGTCGGGTGTGGCCGAGCGTTTGCTTAATCCCCGGGCAGCGCTCAGTCGGCGCGGCGCACCGGCACCCGTGCCAGCAGGTCGCGCACCATCGGCAGATAGCTGTCCCCGAACAGGCGGACATGGGTGATCGCCGGCCACAGCTGGTAGATCGCCTGGCGGATCGCCCACCCGGGGCCGGGATCGCCATAGCTGGACCAGAAGGCCGGATCAGGCCGGCCAAACAGGCCGAGCATTGCCAGGTCGACCTCGCCATGGCCGTAATAGCAGGCCGGGTCGATCAGCCCGGACAGGCGGCCGTCGCAGGCGATGATATTGCCGCTCCACAAATCGCCATGCAGCAGGCTGGCCGGCGGGAAGGAGGGCAGCAGGTCGTGGATATTGTGGCACAGATCCTGCACTTCGCGGGCCATGGCGGGCGGCAGCGCGTCGGCGCCCGGCAACAGCCGGCGCAGCGCCCAGAAGGTGGGCCAATCGTTCAGCCAGGCGTTTTCAATCGGCACATGGCGAAAGGCGTAGTCGCCGTCCCAGCCATAGGCTGGCCCGACGGCGGCATGCAGGGTTTTCAGCGCCCGGCCCAGCTCGGCCCAGCCCAGTTCCGACAGGCTGCCGCGTTCCGGCAGATCCTCCAGCAGCAGCGCGCGGCTGCCGGCGGCAAAGATGCCGGGGGCGGACACCCCCGCCCGCGACAGGGCGCAGAGCATCGCCGCCTCGGTCTTGGGCTGCGGCCCGGATTTGGCAATCACCGTGCGGCCCGAGGGCAGATGCAGCCGGACCACGCTGGACAGATCGCCGCCCGACA
>NZ_PGTB01000313.1 GCF_002786325.1 Pseudooceanicola lipolyticus
GCCCATAGGTCGGCTTGATCCCGCTGATGCCGGGAAAGGCGGCGGCGGCATCGATCAGCGTGACGCCGCCGATTTTTCCGGCGCGGTGCAGGGCAAAGGCCATGGCCAGCGCCAGTTCCGTGCCCGCCACGCCGGCGCCGATCACCGCCACTGCGGCGGGGCCGCTTTCCGACAGGAATGCCTGCCAGCGCCGGGCGAACTGGCCCAGCGGCTTGGCCGGGACGCCATGGTCGGCAAAGCCCGGCAGATTCGGCATCTCCGAAGTGATGCCGATATCGATTGAACACAGGTCAAACCCGATTGGCGGCCGCCCCGGCACCTGCACGCTGCGGGCGACCCGGTCGATCCCCGTCGCCGCGCCCAGGATCAGCCGCGCACCGGCAAAGCGCGCCAGCTTCACCAGATCGATCTCCAGATTGTCCCGCGTGTAATGCCCGGCGACATGCCCCGGCAACATGCCGGAATAGGCCGCCGCCGGATTCGGGTCGATCACCGTCAGCCGCGCGCCGGGCAGGGGGGACATGCCCCATTTGCGCAGCACCAGCGCATGGGTGTGGCCGCCGCCGATCAGGACGACATCGCGGGTGAGGGGGAGCGTGGAGGCTTTCATGCGCTGATCTCTAGACCGTTTCGCGGCGCGCGCAAACGGCGCAGGCCGTCCTTCCGGATCACGCCGCGATCACGCAACTGTGCCTGCCGGTCTGGCGCGCAACCTGCAAGAACGGGAACCGGCCGGCGCGGTGCGGGTTGGCCAAGGTAAACCTGTGCAGGGAGAGATGGGATGAAACGGGTATTGTTGGGCATTTTGTTGGCTGCGGGCTTGGCCGCACCTCTGACCGCCGGCGATTTGGAACCACGGCAGGGCTGGGAGGTATTTCCCACCGAAAAAAGCTATGCCGACCTGGTCGCTGCGGTAAAGGCGGCAGTGAAAGCGAACGGCATGGGCGTGGTAACCGAAGCCGGCCCGACCGAGGCGGCGGCCGGAAGGGGCATCACCATACCGGGCAACCGGGTGATCGGCGTGTTCAACAACGAATTCGCGGTGGAGATCCTCAACCTGTCGACAGCGGCGATGATCGAGGCGCCGATCCGGATCTACGTCACCGAGAACGAAGACGGCACCGCCATGCTCAGCTATAAGGCGCCCAGCTTTGTGTTTGCCCCCTACGTGCCCGAGGGAGGGGCCGATCTGTCCGGGCTGGCGGCCGAGCTTGATGTCCGGTTCGCGGCGATTGCACAGGACGCGATCAAATAGAGCGGCGGTCGGGTCACATCCGCGTGTCTCCACTTGCGCCGGCCCGCGCGCCGGGCTTTGCAGGGGGCCGGACAATCAGGAAAGATTCAACAATGCCCGAGGCTTCGCTCCGCGCCGCAGATATCCTGGCGCGCCGTCTTTACGAGGCGGGCTGCCGCCATGCCTTCGGAATGCCCGGCGGCGAAGTGCTGACTCTGGTGGATGCGCTGGAAAAGGCGGGCATTCGGTTCACGCTCACCCGGCATGAAAACGCCGCCGGCTTCATCGCCGAAGGCGTGCATCACCGCGATGGCGCCCCGGCGATCCTGGTGGCGACGCTGGGGCCCGGCGCGCTGAACGCGGTCAACGTGGTGGCCAATGCGCATCAGGACCGGGTGCCGATGGTGCTTCTGACCGGCTGTGTCGATGCCGACGAGGCGCTCAGCTATACCCATCAAGTGCTGGACCACCAGGCGGTGTTCCGGCCGGTGACCAAGGCCAGTTTCCGCCTGACCGCCGGCGGCGCCGACCTCATCGCCGACCGTGCGGTGAGTGAAGCGCTGGCACCGCGCCCCGGCCCGGTACATGTCGACGTGCCGATCGGCGTGATGCAGGACGTGTTCCAGGCGGCGCTGGGCGCGCATGTGAAGGTCTACAGCCAGGCCAACCTGGTGGCCTCCAGC
>NZ_PGTB01000314.1 GCF_002786325.1 Pseudooceanicola lipolyticus
CCCGACGGCCCCAGCAGGCAGGTCCATTGCCCCGCCGGCGCCTCCAGCGAAACCGGGCCGAAGATCGGCGCGCCGTCGATCGACGCACGCCCGGCCAGGCGCAGCGCGGGGGCGGCACTCATCCCGAAAGGCCCATGCCCCAGAAATCGACCTCCAGCCGGGTGGCGGTTTCAAACCGGGCGCACAGGCGGGGCCAGCGCGGGCTGTCCGTCGGGCTGGGCCCCAGGCGGTATGCAACCGCCCCGTCGATCAGGCCGGCAACCGCGCGGCAGGTGTCCTGGTAATCGTCGCCGGCATAGGTGGCGATCCAGTCCGCATAGGCCGTGTCACCCGCCGCAGCGGCAAGCCGCGTTCCGATCTCGCCATAGCCCAAGACGCAGGGCGCCAGCGCCGCCATCAGGTCCAGGAAATCCCCGGAATGGCCGGCATCCATCACGTAACGGGTATAGGCCAGGTTCTGCGGCGCCTCGCGGGCCGCGTACAGTTCGGCTTCGGTGATGCCCGCGGCGGCGCAGGTCTCGATATGCAGGCGCATCTCGTCGTTCAACAGCGCATGCACCGTGGCGGCGCAGGCCCGCATCTCCTCCAGCGTCTCGGCCTTGGTCACCGCCAGCGACCAGGCCCGCGAAAAATGGACAAGGAACAGATAGTCCTGCACCAGATAGCGCAGAAACGCGGCGCGCGGCAGCGTGCCGTCCCGCATCCCCTCGACAAAGGCATGGCAGGTGTAATCCTGCCATGCCCCGCCGGCAGCGGCCCGCCACAGCGGGAAGGTGGTGCCATAGCTCATTGCGCGCCCGGATCGATCGCCAGCTTGGAAACCGGGCGCATGTCCTGGATCAGGCCGGCTTCGTGCAGGAAGGATTCGAACCGTGCGTATCGGCCGGCATCCAGCGCCTCGGGGCGCAGCGCGAACCGCGGGATGGTGTCGGCCCAGGCCCGATCGTTCAACTCGTCGCGCAGTTCCGCCGAGGTGCCGGAAAAGATCTCCCAGCTTTGCTGCGGGTGGTTGACGATGAACTGTGTCGCCTTCTCGGTCGCCGCCAGGAACCGGCGGATCTTGTCCACGTCCATGGTGTCGGGATTGGCCACATAGATCAGTTCGTCGTAGGTCGGCACGCCTTCCGCTTCGGGATAGAAACAGCGGCCGGCGACACCTTCGATATCCATCTGGTTCAGCTCGAAATTGCGAAACGCGCCAATCACCGCATCCACCTGCCCGGACATCAGCGCCGGCGACAGCGACCAGTTGACGTTGACCAGTTCGACATCGTCGATGCCCAGCCCGGCCTGGCCCAGCATTGCCGACAACAGCGCCTCTTCCACACCGGCCACCGAAAAGCCGATCTTGCGCGCCTTCAGATCGGCGATCTCCTGCACCGGCCCGTCCTCCAGCACCAGCAGGCAGTTGAGCGGCGTCGCCACCAGCGTGCCCACCCGGATCAGCGGCATCCCCTCGGCCACCTGGAGATGCAGCTGCGGCTGGTACGAAATCGCCAGATCCGCGCGTCCGGCGGCGGCCATCTTCGGCGGATCCGAGGGATCGGCGGGGGCGATCACTTCGACCTCCAGCCCCGTCTCGGCGAAATAGCCCTGCTCCTGCGCCACGATGATCGGGCCGTGATCGGGATTCACGAACCAGTCCAGCATCACGGTCATCCGGTCCTGCGCGGCGGCAGGCCCGGCGGCGATCAGGGCAAGGGCAAACAATCTGGCTTTCATTGGGTCTCTCCGGAAATGTCAGTTCGGGGGGGTCGGGTCGCCCAGGGCGACCAGATGGATCTCGCCGTCCCAGACGGCGGCAAGCCGCTCGGCCGCGGCCCAGGACCGTTGGCCCGAGCGGCAGCACAGCACGGCACGCTGGCCGCGTTCGGGCACCGGCCCGCCC
>NZ_PGTB01000031.1 GCF_002786325.1 Pseudooceanicola lipolyticus
CGGGGTGGTTGCGGTCACCGGCCGGTTCGGCCGTGGCGATCCGGTGGCGATCCTGGGCCCCGACCGGGCGCGGCTGGGCCAGGGGCTGTCGCGCTATACCGCCGCCGAGGCGGGGCGGATCCGGGGCATCCGCACCGGCGAGATCGAGTCGGTGCTGGGCTATCCCGGCCGCGCGGCTTTGATCCACCGGGACGATATGGCACTATGAGCGGCACAGAGAGAGGCGAACGGACATGAAAGATCTCGACACCATTCCCGGTCTGATGGCCGATCTCGGCGCCCGTGCCAAGGCCGCCGCGCAGGACCTGGCCTTTGCCAGCGCCGAGGCCAAGGAACAGGCGCTTACCGCCGCTGCCGATGCGATCTGGGCGCGCCGGGACGAGATCATCGCCGCCAACGCGCAGGACATGGAATTCGGCCGCGACAAGGGGCTGTCCAAGGCGATGATGGACCGGCTGATGCTGGACGAGTCGCGGGTGCAGGCGATGGCCGACGGTATCCGCGCGGTGGCCGCGCAGCCGGATCCGGTGGGCGAGGTTCTGACCGAATGGGACATGCCCTCGGGCCTGCATATTCGTCGCGTGCGCACGCCGCTGGGGGTGATCGGGGTGATCTATGAAAGCCGCCCCAACGTGACGGCGGACGCCGGGGCGCTGTGCCTGAAATCCGGCAATGCGGTGATTCTGCGCGGCGGGTCGGAAAGTTTCCACTCGGCCCGCGCCATTCATGCTTGCCTGGTCGATGGGCTGCGCGCCGCCGGTCTGCCCGAGGATGCGATCCAGCTGGTGCCGACGCGCGACCGCGCGGCGGTCAGCGAATTGCTGACCATGACCGATTATGTCGATGTCATCGTGCCGCGCGGCGGCAAGGGTCTGGTCGGGCTGGTCCAGCGCGAGGCGCGGGTGCCGGTCTTTGCCCATCTCGAAGGCATCGTGCATATCTATCTCGACCGCTCCGCCGACCTGCAGACGGCGGTGGACGTGGTGCTGAACGCCAAGACCCGGCGCACGGGGATCTGCGGTGCCGCCGAATGCCTGTTGGTGCATGAGGAAATTGCCGCAACCGTGGGCCGCGCGGTGATCGAAGCGCTGGCGGCCGCCGGGGTCGAGGTGCGCGCCGCCGGTGCGCTGGCCCAGATCGACGGCACCCTGCCGGCTTCGGAGGCCGATTGGGGCAAGGAATACCTGGACATGATCATCGCGGCGAAACCGGTGGCCGATGTCGACGAGGCCATCGCCCATATCCGCCGCTACGGGTCCAGCCATACCGATTGCATCATCGCCGAAGAGGCCGACACCGTGGCGCGGTTCTTCGAACGGCTGGACAGCGCCATCCTGATGCACAACGCCTCGACCCAGTTCGCCGATGGCGGCGAATTCGGCATGGGGGCCGAAATCGGCATCGCCACCGGCAAGATGCATGCGCGCGGCCCGGTCGGCGCGCGCGAGCTGACCAGCTATAAATACCTGGTCACGGGGCAGGGGGCGCTGCGGGGCTGAAACCGCCGCGCGCAGTGCCGCCGCGCCTCAGAACCGGATTGTCACCCAGTCTTCGCCGCGCGCCAGCGACACGCGGCGCCCGGCCTCCTGTGCCAGCACCGGCAACAACGCGAATTGCACCCGCGCCGGGCTGATCTCGCAAAACGTGCCGCCCTCCAGGCTGGCCCAGATATCGGCATCGGCATGCAGCTTGTCGGCGCGGCCGGCGACGGTCCAGTCGCCGTCTTCGGCCGTCACCGTCACCCGGCCGCCGAAGGGCATCGCGGTTTCGCAGCATTGCAGCGCCAGGAAGGCCAGCCGCACATCGTGCCGGGGCTGCGCGCCGGGGGGCGACCATACCACCTCCAGCTTGGCGCCCGAACCGAACCCGTCCAGCACCGACAGGATCTCGGGCCGGCCCAGCGCCTGGTCGCTGGCCGCGCCATAGGCGATGCGGAAGAACCGGATGCGCGCGCCGGCGCTGCGCACGCTGTCCGAGATCAGCGCCAGTTCCGGGCCCTGCATCGCGCCGGCCAGATCCAGCAGTTCCAGCCCATTGGTGATCGCGCCCACCGGGCTGATCAGGTCATGGCAGATTCGCGACCCTACCAGAGCGGCGAGATTGGCGTTAGTTTCGGTCATGTCCCTCCTCCAAACCGGGTCCGGAACCGATGTCAGACATGAACGCCATACTTGCACCCGGAATGTTGGTGCGCCACCCGGATTTCCCTGATTGGGGTATCGGGCAGGTACAGTCCAACATCGCGGGACGGATTACCGTGAATTTCCGCGAACAGGGCAAGGTCGTCATCGATGGCAACCGGATCGAACTGGTGCCGGTCTTTGATGCGTGAAACTGGTTGACGAAAGGTTAACGGCGCCGTCGGACGGGTCGGTTGCTATTGCCGCGTGAAATGCGGTATCAGCCCGCAACCTTTGCCAAGCCAGTGACAAGTAAACAATGCCGGACAGTGGTCCTGCCTATTCCATCAAGATTGCCGAGTCCGAAGCGGACCTGCGCGCGGCCCAGGCGCTGCGTTACGAGGTCTTCGTGCGGGAACTGGGCGGTGGCGGCGTGCTGGTCGATCACCAGGCCGGGTTGGAGCGCGACCGGTTCGACCCTTTCGTCGATCACATGCTGCTGACCGACGAGGGTACGGGCCGCGTCGTGGGGGTATACCGGCTGCTGCGCGACGATCAGGCGCGGGCGGCGGGCAGCTTCTATTCGGAAAGCGAATATGACCTGTCGCTGCTGAAATCCAGCGGCCGGCGGCTGCTGGAACTGGGCAGGTCCTGCCTGCATCGCGACTATCGCGGCGGCACGGCGATGTATCATCTGTGGAACGGGCTGGCCAATTACGTCAGCCAGCACGGGATCGAGCTGCTGTTCGGCACCGCCTCGTTCCATGGCACTGATGTCCGGTCGCTGGCGGCGCCGCTGTCGCTGCTGCACCACGCCCATCTGGCGCCAGAGGAGCTGAGGGTGCGCGCGGTGCCGGGGCATTATCACAGCATGAACCTGGTGCCGCGGGACGAGATCGACCGCAAGGCGGCGATGGTGGCGGTCCCGGCGCTGATCAAGGCCTATCTGCGGCTGGGTGGCGTGGTGGGCGATGGCGCCTTTGTCGATCATGCCTTCAACACCACCGATATCTGCCTGATCCTCGACACCGCCCGGATGACCGAAAAACAACGGCGGTTCTATACCGGCGGCGGAGGGCGATGAGCCAGACCTGGCACAGCGCCGAGGCGCCCGAACCGGTGACAGTCACGCCGGCGGGCTGGCTGCGGGTGCTGCTGCGTGGCGGGCCGCTTGCGCTGCTGCTGCTGGTCTGCTTTCCGCTGCTGCTGCTGATCCGGCTGATCGAAGCGCCGGTATTCGGGCAACGGCGCCCGGTCACCCCCTATATTACCTGTTTTGTCTGCCGCTCCGCTTTTGCGCTGATGGGGATAGGGTTTTCCAGCCGTGGCGTGCCGATGGCCGGGGCCGGGGGCGTGGTGGCCAACCACAGTTCGTGGCTCGACATCTTCGCGCTGAACGCGCGCCACCGGATCGTGTTCGTCTCCAAGGCCGAGGTGGCGGGCTGGCCGGGCATCGGCTGGCTGGCGCGGGGCACCGGCACACTGTTCATCGAGCGCAACCGGCACAAGGCGCGTGAACAGCAGCAGATGTTCGAAGACCAGCTGCGCGCCGGGCAGCGGCTGGTGTTTTTCCCGGAAGGCACATCCACCGATGGAATGCGCGTTTTGCCATTTAAAACAACGCTTTTTCAGGCGTTTTTCACGCCAAGCCTGAACCGGGACATGCAGATCCAGCCGGTCACCGTGATCTATCGCGCGCCACGCGGTGAATCGCCGCGCTTTTATGGCTGGTGGGGCGATATGGGGTTTGGCACCCATTTGTTGAAAGTCCTGTCCGCCCCCCGGCAGGGCGCGGTCAAACTGGTCTATCACCCGCCGGTGCAGGTCGCAGCCTTTGCAAGCCGCAAGGCGCTGGCCGCGCATCTGGAGCAGACGGTGCGCGGCGGTCTCCCTTTTATCAACGGGTCGGAATAGGGCGGATTGCCCCATCCCGCACCGTTGACGAAAGTCGCGGTGCGTCGGTGCCGGCCGGGCAGGGGGGGCTGCAAATCTCTGGCAGACGCAGGGGTGAGGGGTTTCCGCCCCTCTACACCCCCGCCGCATGGGCGATTGCCTGCTCCAGCCGGTCGTCGCCCCAGAACAGTTCATCGCCGGCGACAAAGCTGGGCGCGCCGAAGATGCCCAGTTCCATCGCCTTGGCCACCTTGTCCTTCAGCGCCGCCTTGGCGGGCTCGGTCCCGGCCTCGTCCACCAGCGCCGGGGACAGGCCGCACCGTTCCAGCAGGGCGCGGATCAGGTCGGGATCAGAGATGGTTTTGCCTTCGCCGAATTCGGCGGCATAGACGGCGCGGCAGAATTCCGGGCCGGCAGGGTCGCGCAGCGCCAGCAGCGCGGTGCGCGCGGCCAGGATGCCGTTCTGCGGGAAGGGATCGGGATGCACCAGCGGCAATCCGCGCGCCTTGCAGATCCGCGCCATGTCGCGCCACATATACTGGCCCTTGACCGGGAACAGGTTGAACGGAGAACTGTCCCAGCCTTGCGACTTGAAGATCGGACCCAGCCAGAACGGGTGCCACGACACCGAAACCCCGGCCTTGTCGGCCACCTCCTGCACCCGCATCGCCGACAGATAGGAATAGGTCGAGGCGAACTCGAACCAGAACTGCAATTCCTGCTTGGCCATCGGCTCCTCCCGTGACTGGACCATTTGGTCCAGCGTTGCCGCAGGAAGCGGCGGCTGTCAAACCCCCTTGCACCTTTCCGGCGGCTGGCCTATATGCCCGCCATTCAAACCCGCAGGCGGGGTTTGGGCCATTGGGGGAGACATCCCCAAAGGTCCGCCGGTTGGCCCGGATGATCCGGTGCTCAAGACCCCCGCCGAGGCGAAACCGGAAAGGATAAGAAGGCATGGCTCTTCCCGAGTTCACCATGCGTCAGCTGCTGGAAGCTGGCGTTCACTTTGGTCACCAGACGCAGCGCTGGAACCCGCGCATGGCGCCGTTCATCTACGGCGACCGCAACGGCATCCACATCATGGACCTGACGCAGACCGTCCCGATGCTGGACCAGGCGCTGCAGGCGATCCGCGACACCGTCGCCAAGGGCGGCCGGGTGCTGTTTGTCGGCACCAAGCGGCAGGCGTCCAAGCCGGTGGCCGACGCTGCCGAGAAATCGGCGCAGTATTACATCAACCACCGCTGGCTGGGCGGCACGCTGACCAACTGGAAAACCGTGTCGCAGTCGATCAACCGCCTGAAGGCGATTGACGAGCAGATGGATGCCGGTTTCGAGGGCCTGACCAAGAAAGAGCGTCTGGGCATGGAACGCGACCAGACCAAGCTGCAGGCCAGCCTGGGCGGGATCCGCGAGATGGGCGGCACCCCCGACCTGCTGTTCGTCATCGACGTCAAGAAAGAGGCGCTGGCGATCTCCGAGGCCAACAAGCTGGGCATCCCGGTTGTCGCCGTGGTCGACACCAACTGCTCGCCCGACGGCGTCGATTACATCATCCCCGGCAACGATGACGCCGCCCGCGCCATCGCGCTGTATTGCGACCTGGCCTCGCGCGCCGCGCTCGACGGCATGAGCGCCCAGCTGGGCGCCGCCGGCATCGACGTGGGCGCGATGGAACAAGCCCCGGTCGAAGAGGCCCTGGCCGAAGAGACGGCCGAGGAAACCGCCGCAGCCGAAGGCTGATTGCCTGTCACATCACTGACATGCGGGGCAGGCATGACCTGCCCCGGACCACCAAGAATTTGAGGAGAGCCTGACATGGCAATCACAGCAGCAATGGTGAAAGAACTGCGCGAAAAATCCGGCGCAGGCATGATGGACGCCAAGAAGGCGCTGACCGAGACCGACGGCGACATGGAAGCGGCCATCGACTGGCTGCGCACCAAGGGCCTTGCCACCGCCGCCAAGAAATCGGGCCGGACCGCCGCCGAAGGGCTGGTCGCCGTGGTCGTGAAGGATGGCAAGGGCGTCGCGGTCGAGGTGAACTCGGAAACCGATTTCGTTGCCAAGAACGGCGATTTCCAGGCGATGGTTGGCAAGTTTGCCGATGCCGCGCTGAACGTCGCGGATGTCGAGGCGCTGAAAGCTGCCGACCTGGGCGGCAAGACCGGCGAGCAAACCCTGACCGAGGCGATCGCCACCATCGGCGAAAACATGAGCCTGCGCCGCATGGCGTCGGTCGAGGGTGAAACCGTGGTGTCCTACGTGCACAACGCCGTGACCCCGGGCATGGGCAAGATCGGCGTGCTGGTGGCGATGACCGGCGGCGACGAGGCCTTTGGCAAGCAGGTGGCGATGCATATCGCCGCGACCAATCCCGCCTCGCTGAGCGAAGACGATCTGGACCCGGCCGTGGTCGAGAAGGAAAAGACCGTGCAGATGGACATTGCCCGCGAAAGCGGCAAGCCCGAAGCGGTGATCGAAAAGATGATCGTTGGCCGGATGAAGAAGTTCATGGCCGAGGTGACGCTGGTCAACCAGCAATTCGTGGTCAATCCCGATCTGACCGTCGGCAAGGCCGCCGAAGAGGCCGGCGCCACCATCACCGGTTTTGTTCGGTTGGAAGTCGGCGAAGGCATCGACAAGAAGGAAGAGGATTTCGCCGCCGAGGTTGCCAAGGCCGCCGGCGCATAAGCGTTCTCTACTTCGCAATGATTAGGAAAGCGCGCCGCCCGAGCGGCGCGCTTTTTGTTTGGCCTGGCGGCCGCGACAGGCCGCATCGGTGCTGACCTGCGCGACCTGCTAGCTGCGAGGGTAGGGGCGGCGCTCCATCTTCTGTACCTTTAACTCTCGGAAGACCTGTGCGGGATCCTCCGGCCGCGGCATTTGCGCGGCGAGTCGTTGAGCGGATCGCAGAGCGTTTTGAGCTTATGCTCTGCAACCGCGTGAATATCACGCTGTCAGAGAAGCCATCGCCAAACCCGGCGGTTGGTACGGCCGCGCTTGGTTGCCGTGGAGCCTGCGGATCGCAAAACAACAGCTCGGTGCCGATCCCGAAGTTCCGTTTGCGCCAATTCCGGTGCGCGGTTCCACGGCTGAAGTTGATCGATCGTCGGGCGGTCCAGGGCTCGGGGTTCATGTGGGCCGCAATCCGGGCCTGCCAAGCGCTGCCGCAGTCTTGCTCACCGCGCGTTTCACGCAAATCCAGCTCGGTGTGAGCCATATCCGTTCTCCTTGCTTTTCAGCAAGTTAGGGGCTGTGTCGCAACCCAGCTTAGAATGTGCCGTGACTTCAGAGGTGTTTCGTATAATCGGTATTATGTAAAATATGATGTGGAATTACCTTCCGTAACGCGGAAACAGCGTTGGCACAATGGATCTTCCCCCCTAACATCGCGATGACAAGAGTCGTGATGCCGACTGCGCCTTACTTCGGACAGTTGCATCGCATGGGAGGACATCACATGCCAGATCACCGGTCCCGCTTTGGGCACGGGTGTGTCCTGTGTCTGCTTGGCGGTTATGCGCCCGGCGCCGTGCCTTCCCAATGCCGGCCAGCACGCCTGATCTGCCGGCGCGCATTTCCCAGACCCTGGAGACCTGTATGACCCAAAGCATCCCGTTCGAGATGAACAACCTGGAAATGTCCGACAAGGCCAAGCCGCTGCTGGCTGCGGTGATCCGGCATATCGAAGAGAATGTCGCGCCGATCACCGAGGAGTTTTATCGGCTGGGCGAAGGTCGCACCAATCGCTGGTCCTATGCGCCCGGACAGCTGGAATTGCTGGATGGCGCCAAGAAAAAGGCAAAAGAATCAGGGCTTTGGAACTTCTTCCTGCCCAATGCCGAAACCGGCGAAGGCCTGTCGAACCTGGATTATGCCTATATCGCCGCCGAGCTGGGCAAAAGCCCGCTGGCGCCCGAGACGCTGAACTGTTCGGCGCCCGATACTGGCAATATGGAGGTGCTGGAACGGATCGGCACGCCGGCGCAAAAAGAGCGCTGGCTCAAACCCTTGCTGGCCGGCGAAATCCGCTCGGCCTTTGCGATGTCGGAACCCGATGTGGCCTCGTCGGATGCGCGTAACATCTCGACCCGCGCGGTGCTGGAAAACGGCGAATGGGTCATCAACGGCGAAAAATTCTATATCTCGGGTGCTGGAGATCCGCGCTGTAAGATCATGATCGTGATGGTAAAAACCTCGCCCGAGGCCGAAACCTTCCGCCAGCAGAGCCAGATCCTGGTGCCGATCGACACGCCCGGTGTCGAAATTGTCGGGCCGATGCATGTCTTCGGCCATGATGACGCGCCGCATGGCCATATGCATATCCGGTTCAAGGATGTGCGCGTGCCCGAAGACCACATCCTGTGGGGCGAAGGCCGCGGCTTCGAGATCAGCCAGCTGCGGCTGGGCCCCGGCCGCATCCATCACTGCATGCGCTCGATCGGCGCCGCGGAAAAGGCGCTGGACCTGATGATCGCTCGCGGCGTCAGCCGCGAGGCCTTTGGCAAGCGCATCGTCGATCTGGGCAAGAACATGGAAACCATCAGCCGCGCCCGCATCGAGATCGAGGCGATGCGGCTGATGGTGCTGAAGGCGGCCAAGGCGATGGATACGCTGGGCAACAAGGAGGCGCGCATCTGGGTCAGCATGATCAAGGCGATGGTGCCGGAAAAGGTGTGCCAGATCATCGACCAGGCGATGCAGGTGCATGGCGCGGCCGGCCTGTCGCAATGGACCCCCCTCTCCGGCATGTATACCGCGCAGCGGACATTGCGCTTTGCCGATGGTCCGGACGAGGTGCATCACCACGTGGTCGCCCGTGCCGAGTTGCAGGACTACCAGAATTCGAACCGCCGCCAGGCCGCGGTGCGCGGATCGGGCACGTGATCGCGATGGACCGGCTGTTCGACCTGACCGGCCGGGTGGCGCTGCTGACCGGGGCGTCGCGCGGCATGGGCCTGGCGATGGCCACCGGGCTGGCGCAGCATGGTGCGACGGTGGTGATCTCGGCCCGCAAGCAGGACCAGCTGGACGCGGCGGCCGAGCAGATCAACGCCACCGTCGGCGCCCGCCGCGCCCATGGCATCGCCTGCAATGCCGGCTACAAGGACCAGCTGGCCGCGCTGGTTGGGGCCACGCGACAGACCGCGGGCAAGATCGACATCCTGATCGGCAATGCCGGGGTGAACCCCTATTACGGCAAGACCTCGGAAATTCCCGACGATGCCTATGAAAAGACGATGCAGGTCAACGTGCAGGCAAACCTGTGGCTGGCGCAGCTGGTCGCGCCGGATATGCTGCAGCAAGGCCGTGGATCGATGATGTTCACCTCCTCCATCGGCGCCTTCAAACCCTCGGACATGCTGGGCACTTATGGCATGTCCAAGCTGGCGCTGATCGGGCTGGTGCGCAACCTGGCGGCCGAGTTCGGGCCCGGTGGCATCCGCTGCAACGCCATCTGTCCGGGCTTGGTTAAAACCGAGTTCGCGCGTGAATTGTGGGACAAGCCCGAGGTCGAACAGCGGATCCGCAACCAGATCCCGCTGCGCCGCCTGGGCGAAGCCGAGGATTTCGCCGGCATCGCAGTGTTCCTGGCCTCGGATGCCAGCCGCTATATGACCGGCCAGGCGCTGACCGTCTGTGGCGGATCGAACATGTGGAGCTGAGGAGGTTCGGATGGAACTGAAGGACAAGATCATCGTCGTCACCGGCGCCGCCAGCGGCATCGGCAAGGCGATGGCTGCCCGGTTTGCCGCCGAGGGCGCGAAACAAGTGATCTGCGCCGATCTCAACCTCAAGGACGCCGAGAAAACTGCGCGTGAGGTCAAGGGGATCGCGGCCGAGGTGGATGTATCCCGCGAGGACCAGATCGCCGGGCTGATCGACTGGGTCGAGCGCGAGGTCGGGCCGATCGACCTGTTCTGTTCCAATGCCGGGATCCTCACCCTGGGCGGCACCGAGGTGGCCAATGCCGACTGGCAACGGATCTGGGAGGTCAACGTGATGTCGCATGTCTGGGCCGCGCGCCACCTGGTCCCGCGGATGGCGGCCCGCGGTGGCGGCTATCTGCTGAACACTGCCTCGGCCGCCGGGCTGCTGAACCAGGTCGGCTCGGCCCCCTATGGCGTGACCAAACACGCCGCGGTGGGCCTGGCCGAATGGCTGGCGCTGAGCCATGGCGACGAGGGCATCAAGGTTTCGGTTCTGTGCCCGCAAGCGGTGCGCAGCGAGATGACGCGCGGCCACGAGGATGGCGTGGCCGCGATCGACGGGATGCTGGAGCCCGAGGTGGTGGCTGACGCCTGCGTTGCGGCGATTCGGGCCGAGACCTTCCTGGTGCTGCCGCATCCCGAGGTGCGGAGCTATATGCGCAACAAGGCCGAGGATTACGACCGTTGGATCGGCGGAATGCGCAAGCTGAACCGCGCCTATGGCGGACCGCGCTAGAAGGGGGGCGCGCTCCCCTGCCCTCTACCGCGCCTCCGGCTTGCGATAGCGGCGCACCAGCCCTTCCTGCGCGACGCTGGCCACCAGGCTGCCGTCCTCTGCATAGATGGTGCCGCGGTTGAAGCCGCGCCCGTGCCCGGTGAACGGGCTGTCCATCGCGTAAAGATGCCAGTTCTCGAACTGGATCGGCCCGTGAAACCACATGGCGTGGTCCAGGCTGGCGGTCACCACGCCGCCGCGGAACCAGCTGATCCCGTGCGGGCGCAGGGCCGAACCCAGCAGGTTCATGTCCGAGGCATAGGCCAGCAGGCAATGCTGCATCGGGGCGCCCTGCCCCTGTGCCGCCGGCATCCGGAACCACATCTGGTTCACGTCGTCCAGCGGCTTGGGATTGAACAGGTCCTGTGGCTTGACCTCGCGCACCTCGATCGGCCGAGGCCGCAGGAAGTCGGCGCGCAGGTGGTCGTCCACGGTGTCGGCCTGCGCCGCGCGCCGTTCCGCGCGACTGGCCAGGCCTTCGGGCCCGGCCACCTTGGGTGCGCTATGCTGGTGGTGCCAGCCGTCCTCGTCGGAATGGAACGAGGCCGACAGGTTCAGGATCTGCTTGCCGTGCTGGATCGCCACCACCCGGCGGGTGGTGAAACTGCCGCCATCGCGGGCGCGGTCGACGCTGTAGATCACCGGGATCGACGGGTCGCCGGGGCGGATGAAATAGGCATGCAGCGAGTGGCACAGCCGGTCCGGCACCGTCCGATAGGCCGCCATCAGCGCCTGGGCGATGACATGGCCGCCAAAGATCCGCTTGGTTGTCTCGCCGCCCAGCCCGGTGCCGCGGAACAGGTCGACTTCGAGCGTTTCGATGTTCAGAAGATCAAGGAGTTCTTTTGCCGGATCAACCACTTGTGGGCCTTTCATTTGCCACTACGCGCATTCCGGAACAGACCTGATCGGCGTCAATCCTGGCAGAGGTCGTCAGGGTGCCGCGGGTGGTCCTATTCCGGATCGTCCTCCCATAGCAGCATCTGCACCGGCACGGCCAGCGCCCGGCGCGTCTGGCCGGCGCCGGTCATTCCACCAGCGCGCCGTGCACCAGCGCCTTCAACTCGGAGCGGCAGGGATACGAGCTGGAGGGGGACAGCTGGGTCAGGAACACCACGCTGAGGTCGAGAACCGGGTCGATCCAGAAAAACGTCGATGCCATGCCGCCCCAGCTGAAATCGCCGACGCTGCCGGGAACATGCACCCGGCCCGGATCCAACACCACCGACCCGCCAAGGCCAAAGCCGGTGCCCACCATCGGCTGTTCGGCAAAGCTTTGCGGTCCCATCGAGGCGATATCGCCGGGCAGATGGTTGCGCATCATGAACTCGACGGTTTTCGGGCTGAGCAGGCGTTCGCCGCGGAACGCGCCCTTGCGGCGCAGCATCTCGGCAAAGCGCATATAGTCGTCCAGCGTGCCCACCAGGCCGCCGCCGCCGGAATACAGCGTGGCCTGCTCAAAGGGCGAACTGCCGGCCTTGTCCACCAACCGCAGCGTGTCGTCACCACCCTTGGCCGCGTTCAGCGCCATCGCGTCGCCGGCCAGCGGCGTATAGAGCGAGGCAAAACGGTCGCCGGTGCCCTCGGGCACCCGGAAAGCGGTGTCGCGGATGCCCAGCGGGTCGAAGATCTGCGATTGGAAGAACTGTGCCAGGCTTTGCCCGGCGACGATTTCAACCACCCGTCCCAGGATGTCGATCGAAACGGAATATTCCCAGCGCGTGCCGGGCTGGAACGCCAGCGGCAGCGCCGCGACCTGTCCGACCAAGGACTCAAGCTGCCCCTGATCGGGGCGGAACAGCAGATCGGCGTCATCCATCGCCGCCGGCAGCACGCCGGGGTTGAACGGATAGCTGAGGCCACTGGTATGGGTCAGCAACTGGTGCAGCGTCGGTGCCGGTGCCGGTTCGGTCTGGTCGATGCGCACCGCCTTGGGGATCAGCGCCTGCATGTCGTTGAAGGCGGGGATGAAATCCGAGACCGGCGCGTCCAGGTGGAACAGGCCCAGCTCGGCCAGCATCATGACCGCAACCGAGGTGACCGGCTTGGTCATCGAGTACAGCCGCACGATGGTGTCGCGCTGGAACGGCAGCCCCTGCTCGACACTGCGCAGACCGGTCGAATTGAAGAAGATCTCGGCCCCGTCGCGCGCGATCAGGATCGAGGAACCGGCAAATTTGCGTTCGCTGACATAGCGATCCATCCAGCCGGCAATCCGCTCCAGCCGGGCGGGATCGACGCCCTTGCTGCTGGGTTCGGCGGTTCTCATGTTCCGTCTTCCTCCCCGCTGTGTCAGCCCGGATCGCCGCTCGGTTCCCGGGTTAGACCGACTCGTCTTGTGGCCCTCTCCCTTGGCCACAAGACCGCGATTCCCTCCGGATGTCGAGCCATCCGCATCATGGGATTTGCTGCGGATTTTCCACTGCGCGCGGGGCAACGTCAGGGGCCGCCTCATGGCGCGGCCTGTGTTTGCTTTCCACCATGCGACAGCGCAAGGCGGCGCTGCCGGCCAGATCTGGCCGGATCGCAATCGTCACGGTTCATCTACTTGTCCCCCAAATGCATTTCGCCGCCGGTGCCCGCATGCACTCCCAAGCCGGTCTGCGCCGGCGCTTGTCGGAGTGGTGGGCGTCGGGCGACGTCCCGTTGTTATTGACTGTGTTAAAAGCCTAAAGCTAGGTACGCGAGAGTGTTCCCACGCCGCGATGCGCGTGTCAAACTTGCTGTGCCGCCGCCGGGAAAAAGACAATCAGGGGGAGAACATGAAGCTTTATTTTGCGCCCAGAAGCCGGGCGGTGCGGATCGCCTGGCTGCTGGAAGAGCTGGGGCTGGATTACGAGCTGGAGCGGTTCAGCCTGGGTGACAGGACGATGCGCGAACCCGGCTATCTGGGGGTGCACCCGATCGGCCGGGTGCCGGCGCTGGAGGATGGCGATGTCACCATCTTCGAATCCGGTGCCATCGTCGAATACCTGCTGGCCCGGCACGGCAAGGGCCGTCTGCGCCCGGCGGTCGACTCGGCCGATTTCCCCGCTTACCTGCAATGGCTGCATTACTCCGAGGGCATGATCATGCCGCAGGTGAATGTGATCATGGTTGAAACCGTGTTCCTGCCGCCCGAGCGCCGCAACGAGACCAATGTAAAGCGCGCGACCAAGCTGTTGAATCAAATGCTGTTGGCGGTGAACGCGCATATGGCCGGGCGCGACTACCTGGCGGGTGACTTTTCCGGCGCCGATATCATGACCGGCCACGCGGTGATCGGCGCCGAGGGCATGGGCATCGATTTTGCCGACAAGCCGAACCTGGTGCCCTATGCCGAACGGCTGAGGGCGCGCCCGGCGTTGCAAAAGGCGCTTGCGCTTTAAGGGGGCTTTTTGGGGCACAGGTCCCGGATCACGTCCGGGACTGCGGTGCCGTGAAGCTTCGCCGCCCCGGCCGCGGCGCCGGGGTCTGCCGCCCTCGCCGACAGTCCGGCCGCTACACTTCCAGCCATTCCTTGCGCACGTCTTCGCGCTGTTTCAGCTCTTGCGGCGTGCCTTCGAACACCACCTGGCCATGGCCCATGACATAGACCCGGTGGGCGATATCCAGCGCGATCGACAGTTTCTGTTCAACCAGCAACGTGGCAATGCCGCGCCGGGCGATTTCCTGCAGCAGGGACGCCACCCGCTGCACCATCTGAGGGCTGAGTCCCTCGGTCGGTTCGTCGATCATCACCAGGTCCGGGTCGCCCATCAGGGTGCGGCACATGGTCAGCATCTGCTGTTCCCCGCCGGACAGCACCGAGGCCTCGACATCGGCACGTTCGCGCAGGTTTTCGAACAGGTCGAACATGTCGGCCATCGACCAGCGCCCCTGCCCGTCCTTCTGGCCCGGTTTCAGCCCCAGGATCAAATTCTGCCGGGTGGTCAGGCCGGGAAAGATATCGCGGTTCTCGGGCACATACCCGATGCCCAGCTTGGCGATCTCGAAGGCCTTGCGCCCGGCGATTTCGGCGCCCTTGAAGACCACCGATCCCACTGGCGGGACCTCGCCCATCACCGCTTTGCACGTGGTCGAACGCCCCACCCCGTTGCGACCGAGAAGTGCAACGATTTCACCCTCTTCTATGGAGATATTCACCCCCTGCAGGATGTGCGATTTGCCGTAGTAGGCGTGCAGGTCGCGGACTTGCAGCATCAGTGTTCCGCCTCCAGCGCGGCGCCCAGATAGGCCTCTTGCACCCTGGGATTGGCGCGCACCTGTTCGGGTGAGCCGGTGGCGATGATCTCGCCATAGACCAGCACCGAGATGCGGTCGGCCAGGTCGAAGACCACCCCCATGTCATGTTCCACCATGACCAGCGTCTTGTCCTCGGTCACGGTGCGGATCAGGTCGACGATATAGTCGGTTTCCGAATGGCTCATCCCCGCGGTGGGTTCGTCCAGCATGATCACGTCGGCGCCGCCGGCTATGGTGATGCCAATTTCCAGCGCCCGTTGCTCGGCATAGGACAGCACCCCGGCAGGCAGCTCGGCGCGTGCGGTCAGGTTGATCTGGTCGAGGATCCGGTGGGTGCCTTCGGTCAACGCACGCGAGCGGCTGACCAGGTTCCAGAAGGAATAGCGGTAGCCCTGCGCCCAGAGCAGCGAACAGCGCACGTTCTCGAACACGCTCATCCTGGGGAAGATATTGGTGATCTGGAACGACCGGCTAAGCCCCATCCGGTTGATCTGGAACGGCGCCAGCCCGGTCACGTCATGGCCGTGCAGCCGCACCTTGCCGCTGGTCGGTGGAAACCGTCCGGTGATCAGGTTGAACAGGGTGGATTTGCCCGCGCCGTTCGGCCCGATGATCGCGTGGCGTTCGCCGCGCGGGATCTCCAGGTTCACCCCGCGGATGATCTCGGTCTTGCCGAAACTCTTGCGCAGGCCATCCAGGTGCAGCGCGCTGCTCATGCCCGGCCTCCTTCCGGCGTGTTGGCGTCATGCCAGGCCGCAGTCAGTTCCGGCACGCTTCGGCGCGCCAGCAGAAAACCACCCAGCAGCATCGCCAGCCCGGCGATCCAGGGCCCCAGGCTGTGGCTGTTCAAATCAGTCCAGAACAGCCGGACGGTGGTGTCGCCCGCCACCGCGTGGCGGGTGTGAAAGGTCAGTTCCAGCAGGATGATCGCGCCGAGAATGGCGATCACGGCCGGTATCAGGGTTTTGGCATAGGGCACCACCAGGCGGCCCAGCTTGCCCAGCCTGATCGCCGGCACATGCATCATCAGCACCCCGGCCAGCCCGCCGGGGAAGAACATCACCGTCGCCACGAACATCGCGCCGAGATAGAGCTGCCACAGCTCGGTCTGCAGGCTCATCACCGTCTGCAACATGGTGAAGACCAGCGCGCCCAGGATCGGCCCGAAGAAAAAGCCGACGCCGCCCAGGAAGGTGACCAGCAGGATCACGCCCGATTGCGCCAGGTTCAGGTTGCCCTCGGTCAGGATCTCGTAATTGATCGCGAACAGCCCGCCGGCGACACCGGCAAAGAACCCGGCAATGCAGAACGAGAAGTATCGCACCCAACGTGCTGAATAACCAAGAAATTCCGCCCGTTCCGGGTTGTCGCGCACGGCATTGGCCATGCGGCCGACCGGGGTGCGCGAGAACAGGTACATCAACAGCGCCGACAGCACCGTCCAGAAGGCCAGCACGTAATAGACCTCGACCTGGCGCAGGAATTCGATGCCGAAGACCGGCAGGCCATAGGTGCGGTCGCCGCTGATGCCTTCCTCGCCACCGAAGAACACCACGATGATCACCGAACAGGCGGCGATCAGCTCTCCGATGCCCAGCGAGATCATCGCAAACACCGTGCCGGCCTTGCGGGTCGAGAACGAGCCGATGATGGTGGCCAGCCCCAGCCCGAATAGGCCGCCGAAGACCGGCAACAGCGGCAAAGGCAGCGGCAATTCCCGGGTTTCGACCATGTTCATGATATGCATGCAGAAAAAGCCGCCGACGCCCATATAAACCGCGTGGCCAAAGCTGAGCATGCCGCCCTGCCCCAGCAGCATGTTGTAGGACAGCGCGAAGACGATGGTGATCATCATCTGGTTCATGATGGTGATCGCGCTGTTCGAGTCGAAGATGAACGGCATCAGGCCGAGAAAGGCGATGCCCAGCAGCCAGGGCAATACCGCCTGGAGCGTCAGCCGCGGCGCGCGGGTCACGGCGGCGGTTTTGTGGATCGCGTCGGTCATACGTCCCGCTTTCCGAACAGGCCGTAGGGCCGGAACACCAGGATCAGCACCATCAGCAGATACGGCAGGATCGGCCCGATCTGCGGCAGAGTCAGGGTCCAGAGATCGGCCAGATAGCTGTCGCTGAGGTCGACGGGCCGTTCCAGGCCCAGCGCGCCCAGCAGCGTGGCGAATTCGAAATTGTAGGAGGCGGCAAAGGTGGTCAGCCAGCCGATCAGCAGCGACGCCACCAGCGCCCCCCAGAGCGAGCCCAGCCCGCCGATCACGATGGTGACAAAGACGATCGAGCCCAGCAGATAGGCCATGCCCGGAAAGGTGCCCAGCACCGGCCCGGCGATCACCCCGGCCACCCCGGCCAGCGCGGTGCCCACCCCGAACACGCCCATGAACACCAGCGGCACGTTATGGCCCAGCGCCTCGACCGTGCGGGGATAGCTGAGCGCCGCCTGGATGATCATCCCGACGCGGGTGCGGGTCAGCACATAGAGCAGCGACAGGAAGATCCCCATGGAAATGAAGATCATGAACACCTTATAGGCCGGAACCGCGTTGCCGCCGATCGAGAACAGGGTGAAGGTCAGTAGCTCGGGTTCGTTATAGGGCACGATGTTCTTGCCCCAGAAGAACTGCACGATCTCTTCGATCAGCAGCGCCAGCCCGAAGGTAAAGATCAGTTCGGGCACATGGCCGTATTGATGCACGCGGCGCAGCCCATAGCGTTCGACCAGCGCGCCCAGCACGCCGACCAGCGGCGGCGCCAGGATCAGGCCGGGCCAGAAGCCGACATATCGGCTGATCTGATAGGCGAAATACGCCCCCAGCATGTAGAAACTGGCATGGGCAAAGTTCAGCACGCCCATCATCGAGAAGATCAGGGTAAGCCCGCTGGACAGCAGGAACAGCAACAGCCCCGTCACCAGCCCGTCCAGCAGGTTGATTGCAATCAGGTCCATCGGCCACCTTTCCGCAGCGGAGGGTCAGAGATGCGAGGGTCCGGCCCGCCGCGATATGGGCGGGCCGGGGGCAAGGCCCTCAGGGACGTTTCATCTCGCAGGTGGTGGCGCTGTCCTGCCCGGCCATGGCGACCGTCGACTCGACCTTGGTGCCAAAGCCCGACCCGTCGAAGTCAAAATCGATGCCTTCGTTGGTATGCACCTGCACATGCATGTCCTGGATCAGCTGGTGGTCCTGTGGCCGCATCATCAGCTTGGAGCCCCAGATGCTGTCATATTCCATGCCCTCCAGCGCCTTGGCGATGGCAACGACATCGTCGGTGGTGCCGGCCTGTTCGATAGCAGCTGACAACATGCCGATGACGTTAAAGATCCGGGTCTGGTCGACATTGCCGTCCGGATACCGCGCCTTGAAGGCATTGTAATATTCCGAAGCATCATCATTGGGGGGCGGGTTGACCTGCCCTTCCGAAACCAGCCGGATCACATCCTTGCCGGAATCGCCAAACGCCGCGGTGATGCCGCTGCCGGCGGCATAATAGGTATAGATCGGCCCGGAATAGCCATTGGCAACCAACGACTTGCCCAGCCCCAGCATATCGGCCCCCCAATTGCCGGTGATCACCGCATCGGCTTCGGAGGCCACGATCTTGCGGGCATAGGGGGTGAAATCCTTGACCTTGCCGATCGGGTGCAACTCGTCGCCGACAATCTCGATATCGGGGCGTTTTTCGGCCAGCATCTTGTTGGCGGCGGCGGCAACCGCCTTGCCGAAGGAATAGTCCTGGCCGATGATATAGACCTTTTTCAGGTCGTCGGCCTGGGCGATCACATCGGTCAGCACGTCCATCTTGATATCGGCATTGGCGTCAAAGCGGAAATGCCAGAAATTGCAGTCTTCGTTGGTCAGCGCCGGATCCACCGCCGAGTAGTTCAGGAACAGCACCCGGCTGTCCGGATTGCGGCGATTGTGCTTGTCGATGGCGTCGGTCAGGGCATGGGCCACGCTGGACCCGTTGCCCTGGGCGATAAACCGATAGCCCTGGTCGATGGCGACCTGCAGCTGGATCAGCGATTCCTGCGGGCTGGCCTTGTTGTCGAAGCCTTCCACCACGATCTTGGAGCCGTCGACGATTCCCCCCTTGTCGTTGACCAGCCAGTCAGCCGCGAACTTGTACTGGTTCAACCCGTTCGACCCGGTCGAGGCAAAGGGCCCGGACAGCGGATCAATGAAGGCGATCTTCACATCCGCGGCCCAAGCCGCGGCCGCCCCGACCGATACGGATAGGGCAAGCGCGGCGCGAACGCCGAACCTTCTGAAGTTTGACATCTGATTTCCTCCCAAACGATAGCCCGCTTTGTCTTGTGCAAATTTTTTGCGGGCTTGCTCAAAAGCCTTGCACATCGGGATTCAAAGTCAAGCTTCACGCGAACACAATTCAAGGTTGATTAAATTGAAGCGGAACACCAGCCGACCATTGCCAAAGCGCTTGCTGTTCAATGTGCAAACCGGCAGGGAGATTTTGGTGCTGATATATGAATATTAGTTATTATAATTAGATGACTAAGGGGTCTAATTAATTTTATTTTCAAGGAAATCCGGGCGGCGGTGACAGTCCATATTCCCACCCGGTTGAACCGGGATGCGAAACAGTTCGGCGCAATCAGGAGATGTCTCAACTGATCGCCCAAGGTGCAGGTGTCTGCCAGCCACGGCGCGGCAATCGGCCGGCCGGGGCGCATGCACGGTTTCCGCATTGCAGAAACATGTTCTGCAAATCG
The DNA here is from genome assembly GCF_002786325.1 of Pseudooceanicola lipolyticus. Lineage (GTDB taxonomy): Bacteria > Pseudomonadota > Alphaproteobacteria > Rhodobacterales > Rhodobacteraceae > Pseudooceanicola_C > Pseudooceanicola_C lipolyticus. Next base: position 19,467 of record NZ_PGTB01000031.1, read on the forward strand.
CGGTGATTCTCTCCCGGGCGTCTACCGGTCCAGCGCTTCGAGACCGGATTCGGCAAACATCGGCACATAGCGACCGATCTGAAGGGCGCGTTCGGGATTGGAGGCATTGCCGTCCAATGCGCGTTTCAGCACGCCCTGGATGATCCCGCCCATGCGGAAGAAGCAGAAGGCCAGGTAAAAGCCGAAATTGTCGATTCCCGACAGGCCGCGCCGTTCGCAATAGCGGTTGATAAACTCCTCGTCCGACATCAGTCCCAATGCCGCGCGGTCAACGCCCGCCAGCCCGCGCCCCTCGCGCCCTTCGGGCATCTGCCATTGCATGATGACCGAGGCCAGATCGGCATAGGGATGCCCGGTGGTGGACAATTCCCAGTCCAGCACCGCCAGGCAAGCCGAACCGTCGTGTTCGAAGATCATGTTGTCGATGCGGTAATCGCCATGCACCAGCGTGCGCTGGCCATCCTCGGGCGGCATCCGTTTCGGCAATTCGGCAATCAGACGGTCCATCGCCGCAACCGGCTCGGTTTCGGAGGCGCGGTATTGTTTGGTCCAGCGGGCGATCTGGCGTTCGTAATAATTGCCCTCGGGACCGTAATCTCCCAGCCCGACGGCTTCGACATCAACCATGTGCAACTCGGCCAGCACGCGGTTCATCTCGTCGATCACCGCATGGCGGGTGGCGTTGGAAAACCCCTGCATCGACGGCTGGCGAATGTTGCGTCCCTCGACATGGCTCATCACGTAGAAGGCGGAACCGATCACGCTGTCATCCTCGCAGAGCAGGTACATCTCGGCCACCGGCACCTTGGTCCCGGCCAGCGCCTTTTGGACCCGGTATTCACGATCCACCGCATGGGCCGATTTCAGCAATACACCGGGCGGCTTGCGGCGCAGCACGTAATTGCGCGCCGGTGTCTTCAACAGGAAAGTGGGGTTGGACTGGCCGACGTCGAATTTCACCGCCTCGACCGGCCCCTGGAACCCCGGCAGGTGCCGCGACAGGTAGGCGGTCACCGCCTGGGTGTCGAGTGTCTGGGTATCGGTCATCGGTTCCCCCCCTCAGCTATAGGTCAGCAACGCTTCGCGCTCGGCGCGAAGAAGATGTGACACGGCATTGAATTCCTGTAGGAAAAAATTGCGGACCCGAAAACACGAACCGGGTGATCGAGCTGTTCTTCATCTGCAGGTTCAGCTCCATCATCATCGGCTTGGGCGATGCCAGCGCGCGCGCCACCAGTTGGCCGATCACACCGCCGGAACTGATCACCAGCACCCGCCGCGCCTTGGTGTCGGTGGCAAAGCGCCGCGCCTCCTCGACCCGGGCTTCGAAATGCGCCCAGCTTTCCCGCGCGCCTTCCAGCCCGCCTTGCTGCCAGTCCAGGATGGTGTCGCGCAGGGTGCGGAAATGGGTTCTGCGGTCACGTTTCACCGGCCCCGGCACCTTGCCGTCAAAGCGCACCGCCAGCAGGTCGTGGAAATCGTATTCGTTGAACCCGGGATGTTCCTCGCGACTGCCGTCCAAGCCCATCGCGGTCAGCGTGTCCTGCTGTCGGCGCAGGCTGCCGGTGATCAGGCGGTCCGGCACCCAGCCGGCGGCGCGCAGGGTCTCGCCAACCAGGCGGGCCTGTTCATGGCCCACCTCGGACAGCGCATCGTAATCATCGGCGCCGAATGACGCCTGCCCGTGCCGGATCACCAACAGCTCGGCCATCTACGGCTCAGAACACTTCGAACAGGCCGGCCGCACCCATGCCACCGCCGACACACATGGTGCAGACGACGTATTTGGCACCGCGCCGCTTGCCCTCGATCAGCGCGGTGCCGACCATGCGCGCGCCGGACATGCCATAGGGATGGCCGATCGAGATCGCACCGCCATTGACGTTCAGCAGCTCGTCGGGAATGCCCAGCCGGTCGCGGCAATACAGCACCTGCACCGCGAAGGCCTCGTTCAGCTCCCACAGGCCGATATCGTCGATCTTCAGCTTGTGGGCGTCGAGCAGTTTCGGCACCGCAAAGACCGGGCCGATGCCCATCTCGTCCGGCTCGCAACCGGCGGCCATCACGCCAACATAGCGGCCCAGCGGTTCCAGCCCGCGCTGTTCGGCCAGCTTGCTTTCCATCACCACCGCGGCCGAGGCACCATCGGACAGTTGCGAGGCATTGCCGGCGGTGATGTATTTGCCTTGCTTGATGTGAATGCCGTCCTTGAACACCGGTTGCAGGCCCGCCAGCGTTTCGGCGGTGGTGCCGGGGCGGTTGCCCTCATCCTTGGACAGGGTCACCTCGTGTTCCGAGATCGCCCCGGTCTCGCGGTCCTGCAGCTTCATCACCGTGGTCATCGGCACGATCTCGTCGCTCAACCGCCCGGCCTGCTGGGCCTGGTGGGTGCGCTCCTGGCTTTGCGCCGCATAGGCATCCTGAACGTCGCGGGGGATGCCATAGCGTTCTGCCACCGTTTCGGCGGTTTCCAGCATCGACATGTAAATTTCCGGCTTGTGCGCGGTCAGCCAGGGGGCGCGGTTCACCCGCATCTCGGGCGTCTGCACGGTAGAGATGCTTTCGACGCCGCCGCCAATCACCACATCCATGCCGTCGGTCACCACCTGCTTGGCCGCGGTGGCGATCGCCATCATGCCGCTGGCGCATTGCCGGTCCAGCGACATGCCAGCCACCGTCACCGGCAGCCCGGCGCGCAGCGCGGCCTGCCGGCCGATATTGCTGCCTTGGAAGCCCTGCTGCAGTGCTGCGCCCAAAATGCAATCGGCAATTTCGGCCGGGTCCACCCCGGCGCGGCTGACCGCGTTGGAAATTGCATGGGCGGCCAGCGCCTGCGGCGTGGTGGCGTTGAAGGCGCCGCGATATGCCTTGCCGATGGGGGTGCGGGCGGTAGAAACGATGACAGCGTCACGCATAGGTAAAATCCTTTCTAGTCAGGTGCCCCAGTCGAGCTTCAGCCCGAGGGCCTCGGCCCCGTTGCGGGCGTATTTCTGGGTTTGTTGGAAGGCCTGGGTCAGTTCCTGCTGGCCCTCCGGGTTGCTGATCCGGTCAAAGGCCGCGGCCACGCCCTCGGGCGTCAGTGCATCGCCGGTCAGCGTGGCGCCCGGCGTCTCGTAGATCTTCGTCACCGCGAAACTGCCCGCACCCGCACCCAGGATCACCCGGCTGGGCGCATCCTCGCTGACCAGGTAGAGCACGCCGGGGGTGATGGTTTCGGGGCGCAGCAGATCCAGCGCCTCGGGCGGCATCAAATCCCGGGTCATCCGCGTTGCGGCGGTGGGGGCCAGCGTGTTCACCCGGATGTCGTCGCGCGCACCTTCCAGGTGCAGCACGTTCATCAGCCCCACCATCGCCGCCTTGGCCGCGCCATAGTTCGACTGGCCGAAATTGCCGTAGAGCCCCGAGGACGAAGCGGTCAGCACGATGCGGCCAGAGCGCTGGTCGCGCATGATCGGCCAGCAGGCATGGGTGACGGTGGCGGTGCCCATCAGATGCACCTCGACCACCTTGCGGAAGTCCGACAGCTCCATCTTGGCAAAGGTCTTGTCCCGCAGGATGCCGGCATTGTTCACCAGGATGTCGATGCGGCCCCATCTGTCCCTGGTGCGGGCCACCATGTCGGCCACCTGTTCGGCATCCGAGACATCGGCGCCATGGGCCATCGCCTGCCCCCCGGCGTCGGTGATTTGGTCGACCACCTGCTGCGCCGCGCTGTCGGACCGGCCCGACCCGTCTAGCGCGGCGCCCAGGTCGTTCACCACCACCTTGGCGCCGCGCTTGGCCAGTTCCACCGCGTGGCATCGGCCCAGCCCGGCCCCCGCCCCGGTCACGATGGCGACGCGCCCGTCAAACCTTATCGCCATGCTTCAGTATTCCCTTCCAACAACCTGATCTTCCGTTAAAAACCGCGCAGGGCAGCCACCCGTTCGGCGTGATAGCCATAATCGCCCAGCCATTCGGCACCGACCCTGGCGCGCTTCATGTAGAACCCCATGTCGAAGGCATCGGTCATGCCGATGCCGCCATGCATCTGCACGCCTTCGATCACCGCCTGTTTCGCCGTCTCGGTCGCCCGCGCCTTGGCCAGCGACACCGCCAGCGTCGCGTTCTGCGGATCGGCGTCCAGCATCCGACCGGCATGGGCGATGGCCGAGGCGGTCACCTCGGTCTGGCACCACAGATCCGCCGCCCGGTGTTGCAGCGCCTGGAATTGGCCGATCAGCACGCCGAACTGCTTGCGTTCCTTCAGATAGCCCACCGTCATTCCGAAGGCCCCGGCCGCCAGCCCCGCCATCTCGGCGGCCAGCGCCGCCTGTCCGGCCTCCAGCGCCGGTTTCAGGACCGTCATGGCCTGGTCGACGCTGCCCAGCACGTCGTCGCCCGTGGCCTCGACCGCGTCGAAGGTGATCCGCGCCGCGTCGCGGCTGTCGATCATCGCGCGCTTGTCGCGGGAGATCCCGGCCCGGTCGGCGGGCAGGTCGAAGAGGGTCAGCCCGTTTTCTGTGCGGGCCAGCACCAGCAGCCGGTCGGCCAAGCCGCCATCCACCACGAAGGTCTTGCTGCCGCTCAGGCGAAAGCTGTTGCCGTCGCGCCGTGCCGGCATCTGCGCCGCGTCGGGATCGAACTTGCGCCCCTCGTCCACCGCAAGCGCATAGGTCGCCTCGCCCGCCGCGATCCGGCGCAGCGCCTCGGTCGCGCGGCTGTCGGACACCTGGCGCAGCGCGGTTGCGGCGATCACGGCGCTGGACAGGAAGGGGCTGGCCACCAGGGTGCGGCCCATCGCTTCGGCCAGGATCCCGGCGGCGGCATGGCCCATGTCGGAGCCGCCACAGGATTCCGGCACCAGCACCCCGGCCCAGCCCATCTGCGCCATCTCGTGCCACAGCGCCGGGTCATGCGTCTGCCCGGCATCGCGCAATGCGCGCAGATGCGACACCGGGGCGGTATCGTCCAGGAAGCCGCGCGCCATGTCGGCCAGCAGGGTTTCCTCTTCGGTTCTCACAAGCGTCGCCATACCCTACCCCGGCAGTCCCAGAACCCGGCGCGCGACGATGCCCAGCATCACTTCGGAGGTGCCGCCCTCGATCGAGTTCGCCTTGGTGCGCAGCCAGTCTGCCGGGCGCGCCTCAAAAGCACCGTCCCAGTCCAGCGCATCGCTGCCGCCGGCGCTCATCAGCAGTTCGTGCCGGTCCTTGTTCAGCTCGGTGCCGACATATTTCAGCATCGCCGAGGCATGGCCGACGCCCTGCCCGGCCTCGGCCATGTCCTTGTAGCGTTCGGCGGTCAGGGCAAAGGCCAGCCCGTCGATTTCGGCCTTGAGCGCGGCGGCGCGCGTCACCGCATCCATCACCCCGCCCAAATCGTCCTGCAGCACCGCGCCCAGCGGGCGGGCGGCGCTGCCCCCCATGCCGGAAATCATCGTGCGTTCGTGGGTCAGCAAGTATTTTGCCACGTCCCAGCCGCGATTGACCTCGCCCACCACCGCCGGGATGCCGCCGGCATCGGTCTTGGGCACGACGACATCGTCGAAAAAGGTCTCGCAAAACGGCGACATCCCCGAGATCAGCTTGATCGGCCGGGTCGACACGCCCGGACTGTCCATGTCGATCAGCAGAAAGGTGATGCCCAGATGTTTGGCCGCCTCGCGATCGGAACGAACCAGCGCAAAGATCGCATCGGCCTTATCGGCGTAAGAGGTCCAGATCTTCTGGCCGTTGACCAGCCAGTGATCACCCTTGTCCTCGCATTTGGTCTGCACGCTGGCCAGATCCGATCCGGCGCCCGGTTCGGAATAGCCCTGGCACCAGCGGATCTCGCCCCGGGCGATGGGTGGCAGGTAGTGCTGTTTCTGCGCTTCTGTCCCGAACTGCAGCAGCGCCGGCCCCAGCATCCAGATGCCGAAACTTTGCAGCGGATAGCGCGCGTTGATGCGGGCCATCTCGTCGTGGAAGATCTTTTCCTCTTCCCGGCTCAGCCCGGCGCCGCCATAGTCCCTGGGCCAGGTCGGCACGGTCAAGCCGCGCGCCACGCAGCGGTCCAGCCAGAGTTTTTGATCCTCGGAGGCGAATTGCCAATTGCGCCCGCCCCAGCAGACCGCCTCCATGCTGTTGTTGCCGTCGCGCAGGCTGGGCGGGCAATTTGCCTCAAGCCATTCGCGCAGCTCCGCCCGGAAGGTGTCCGGGTTACGCGTCTCCTCCGCCATGTCTCCTCCCACTGGCGCGCGTCATTCCGCAGTGCAAAATTGCATTTCGCAGATTGATTGACAACAGGCTTTTGAGTCTCAAAGACTGGCGGCACTGCAGGCTGCGGCCGCATTCCGGGAGGTCATTGATGAAAGCCATGTTCAGCACCGCCGTGGGCGGGCCCGATTCCCTTGAACTGACGGAGTTGGACACACCGCAGCCCGGCACAGGCGAAGTGTTGGTGCGCACCCGCGCTTCGGGGGTGAATTTCCCCGATGTGTTGATGCTGCGCGACCTGTACCAGTTCAAGCCGCCCCGCCCCTTTGCCCCCGGCGGCGAGATTGCCGGCGAGATCGCGGCGGTTGGCGCCGGCGTTACCGGTTTTGCCGCCGGCGACCGGGTGCTGGGGCTGACCGGGCATGGCGGCTTTGCCACCCATACGCTGGCCGGCCCCGACCGCCTTGTCCGCATCCCCGACGAGATGCCCTTCGAAGATGCGGCGTGTTTCATCTTTACCTACGGCACCTCCTACTACGCGCTGAAGGACCGGGCGCAGCTGAAGCCGGGCGAAACGCTGCTGATCCTGGGCGCGGCGGGCGGCGTGGGCTCGGCCGCGATCGAACTGGGCAAAGCGATGGGCGCGCGGGTCATCGCCGCCGTGTCGTCCTCCGACAAGGCGGCGTTCTGCAGCGATTGCGGCGCCGACGCCACGGTGATCTATGACCGCGAGTTGGACAAGGACGGGCAGAAGGCGTTTTCCCAGCAAATCAAGGAGGCCGCCGGGCCGCATGGCTGTGACGTGGTCTATGACGCGGTGGGCGGCGCCTATGCCGAACCCGCGGTGCGCGCGCTGGCCTGGCAGGGCCGCTTTCTGGTGGTGGGCTTTCCGGCCGGAATCCCCAAGCTGCCGCTGAACCTGGTGTTGTTGAAAGGCTGCCAGATCGTCGGCGTGTTCTGGGGCGACGCCACCCGGCGCGATCCCGAGGGTCACGCGAGAAACGTGGCGGAACTGTTTGATATGTATAAGAAAGGACAGATCAAACCGCGGATTTCGGCAAGCTTTCCCCTAGCGCAGGCTGCCGAGGCGTTGACGCTGATGCAGGACCGCAAGGTGCTGGGCAAGGTCGTGGTGACAACCGACTGAACCGGCCTAGACCAGATGCGCACAGTCGTTGAAGCCCTTGACCCACATGCGGTCGCCCCGCACCACGATCCGGCTGATCGAGCCGTTGGCGGCGCCGTTGAAATGGAACGGTTGCGCGCCGCTGGCCACCGACACCGCCGCACCGATCACGCCGCCATGTACAAAGACCGCCACCCGTTCGTCGGGATGCGCCGCGGCGATGCGCAGCAGCCCGGCCCGCACCCGCGCCTGCAAATCGGCGGTGCGTTCGCCATTGGGGATTTCGCCCCATTCCTGGGTTTCGATGGCGCGGCGGAATTCCGGTGCACCTTCGGCGGCCTTGATCCGGTATTCGCCGCCATCCCAGTCGCCCAGCCGCACCTCGCGCAGATCCGGTTCCACCCGCAGTTCCAGCCCCAGATGCGCCGCCAGCGGCGCGGCGGTCTGGTGCGTTCGTCTCAGGGTCGTCACGTAAATCGCGGAAATCGGGTCGGTTTTCAGCCGCTCGGCCACTTTGACCGCCTGCTGTTCTCCCTCGGGATGCAGCGCCGGATCCCCATGGCCGTCGACCATCGGGAAGGATTGGCCGGGGCGCGCCGCCTCGGTGCGGCCATGCCGGATCAGCAGCAGGTCGGCCGCTCCGGCCGGCGGGCTGTAAGTGGTTTGGTGATATTCCCGGCTCATATGCGCGCTCCCGCCTGTGACTGTTCCGGTCCTAGCGGCAAAGCAAATAAGATGACAAGCCGTGCGCCGGGCGAAACCGCGTGGGTCGGCCATGGCGCCGATGCACCGCGAGAAGCGCCTCGCACCCCCATATTCTGATCATCGGAGGACTGACATGGCCGCAATCGACGACGCGCTGGCCCAGGGCAAGGCCATAACCGGCACCGAATTCGGCGTTTCGGACTGGATCACCGTCGATCAGGAGATGATCGACCGTTTTGCCGAATGCACCTTCGATGATCAGTGGATCCATGTCGATCCCGAGCGCGCCGCGCGGGAGACGCCATTTGGCGGCACCATCGCGCATGGATTTCTGACGCTGTCGCTGGCGTCGAAATTTGCCCGGGACTGCACCGCGCCCTATCCGGGCCAGGCGATGGCGATCAATTACGGATTCAACAAATTGCGCTTTCTGTCGCCGGTCCGGGCGGGCAGCCGCCTGCGCGGGCGATTCGCGCTGAAGGATATCCGCAAGCGTTCGGATACCGATCTGCTGCGCGTGTTGGCGCTGACCATCGAGATCGAAGGTCAGGACGCACCGGCGCTGGTGGCGGAATGGCTGGGCCTGGTGGTTTTTTCCCGCTAACGCACTGCAATCCAAGGATTGACCGCGCCGACGCGACGGCCAATTCTTAACAATTGGTAAACTGGACAAGCCCCGGTTGTGCCGTTTATGCAGTTGCGGCCTTGGGATAGTATTAACATGAAAAGCATACTGGTTCTCAACGGACCAAATTTGAATCTGCTCGGCACCCGCCAGCCCGAGGTCTACGGGGCGACAACCCTGGCGATGATCGAGGCTTCCTGCACCGCCCATGCCGCCGAGGCCGGGCTGTCGGTGAGTTGCCTGCAATCCAACCATGAAGGCGTGTTGATCGATGCGATCCATGCCGCCAAGGGCAAGCATGACGGCCTGATCCTGAATGCCGGGGCGCTGACCCATACCTCGATTGCGCTGATGGATGCCATCACCTCGGTCGAACTGCCCCTCGTCGAGGTACACCTGTCCAACATCCACGCCCGCGAGCCGTTTCGCCACAAGTCCTACATCGCCCCTGTCGCGCTGGGCCAGATCTGCGGGTTTGGCGCGCAGGGCTATCTGTTGGCCATCGACGCGCTGAAGGCACATCTTTCGGGAACAGAACCTTGAGCGATCTGCGCGAATACATGCTGTACCTGTCCAATGTGCCGACGCTGGAAGAATTGTGGTCGGCCCATACGGAACAGATGAAATCCTACGGGTTTGACCGGCTGATTTACGGTTTTACCCGGTTCCGGACCCAGACCTCGCTGGGCGATCCCGAAGATTTTTTAATCCTCACCAATCATTCATCGGCCTATATCGATGGCTTTATCAACAAGGGTTTATATTTCCACGCGCCGATGCTGCACTGGGCGCTGGAAAACGAGGGCGCGGGCAGCTGGCGGCTGCTGGGCGAGAAATTCGACAAAGGCCGCCTGACCCGGGAAGAGCTCAAGGTCATCGAGTTCAACCTCGCCATGAAGGTCACCGCCGGATACACCATCAGCTTCAAATCGGTATCGGCCCGGTCCAAGGGCGCAATATCGCTGGCGGCGCGGGTCGGCCTCAGCCAGGAGGAGGTCGACGAGATCTGGGCCGAGCATGGCGACGACATCCACCTGATCAACAATATTGCCCATCTCAAGATCCTCACCCTGCCCTACCTGCCGCCCCACCGGGTGCTGACCCGGCGCCAGCGCGAGGCGCTGGAATGGGTGGGCGACGGCAAGACCACCCAGGATATCGCCCTGCTGATGGGGCTGACCTCGGCCACGGTGGAGAAACACCTGCGTCTCGCCCGCGAGGCGTTGTCGGTGGAAACCACGGCACAGGCGGTCATGAAAGCCGCGCTGCACAACCAGATGTTCGTACTCGAGGCCTGACACGCGCCGGCCCGCATTCCGCTGAATTGTTGGAGGGGTTGGCGGCGCAAGATTCGGACTTCTGACGCCGGGTAAGGAATCCATTACTTTCGAATGTTAAATAAAGATCGCAAACTGTGATCGTTCCGTGAGTGGTGGCTTTGGCCATGGAACTTCGGGAAAAGAACCTTGTGATTTGAAGGCTCTCTATCCTGTCCGGTCTGGGCGTGTATTGATCCACGTCCCGGCCGGAGCTCGAATATTGGTCCTGTCCATCCCCAATGCAGCGGACCATCGAGAGACCGGGGCCGGACATGTTCCGGTTCGGCCCTGGTTGCTGTTTTGCGAATTTCGGCCTCCCCCACCCGCAGTGATCCGAATGCGGTGCCCCATCGCCCAACCGCAGCATCCCCGCGCGACGGTTCTTGCATTCAGGGCCAGTCGGCGTATGCAAGGCACTTCGAATGCCCGGGGGAATTGCCATGCGCATGCACGAAACTTTCATCAAGCCGATGCACCGCGAAGGGATCAAGTTCGTGGCGATCTTCGCCGCCGTGACCCTTATGCTGTTCCTGGTGTCCGACCTGCTGGGCTGGATCGGCGTCGGCCTGACGGTGTGGTGCTATTACTTCTTCCGCGACCCCGAACGGGTGACGCCCGCCCGCCCCGGCCTGGTGGTCAGCCCCGCCGATGGCATCGTTTCGCTGATCGAACCGGCGACGCCGCCGGCGGAACTGGGGATGCCCGATGTGCCGCTGACCCGGATCAGCGTGTTCATGAGCGTGTTCAACTGCCATGTGAACCGCGCCCCGGTCGCTGGCGAAGTCACCGCGGTGGCCTATCGGCCGGGCAAGTTTTTCAACGCCTCGCTCGACAAGGCCAGCGCCGACAATGAACGCAACGGCCTGTGCATCCGCGTCGCGGATGGCCGCAACCTGGCGGTGGTGCAAATTGCCGGGCTGGTAGCGCGGCGCATTGTGTGCTTTGTCTCGCCCGGGGAAGCGTTGCAAACCGGCGAACGGTTCGGGCTGATCCGCTTTGGCTCGCGCCTGGATGTCTATCTGCCCGAGGGTGTCGTGCCCTTGGTGAGCATCGGACAGACCATGGTGGCGGGCGAAACCGTGCTGGCCGAACTGAACGCGCCGACATCTGAATAGTAGAAAGTGCCGATGCTGGGACCGTCCAGAAAACCGGATAGCGAACTCGCAATAACCCAATTGCTGCCGAACATGCTGACCATTCTGGCGATCTGCGCCGGGCTGTCGGCGATCCGCTTCGGCGTGCAGGGCAACTACACCCTGGCGGTGCATCTGGTGATGGCGGCCTGCGTGCTGGACGGGCTGGACGGGCGCATCGCCCGTCTGCTGGGCAGTGACAGCAAGATGGGCGCCGAACTGGATTCGCTGGCTGATTTCCTGAATTTCGGCGTGGCACCGCCGCTGATCCTGTATTTCTGGGCGTTGCAGGACATTCGCAGCCTCGCCTGGCTGGCGGTACTGATCTACGCGGTCTGCTGTGTGATGCGGCTGGCGCGATTCAATGTCAGCAGCAAGTCGGAAGAGGCCGAACCGGCAAGCGCCTACTTTCAGGGCGTCCCGTCGCCGGCAGGCGGGCTGCTGGTGATGCTGCCGATGTATCTGTCCTTCGCCTTTACCAACGCGCCGCTGGTGCCGGCCCCGGTGATCTGTCTTTACATGGTGTTCATCGGCTTCCTGATGATCAGCCGCATTCCCACCTGGTCGTTCAAGACCTCGCGGGTTTCCCGTCAGAACGTCAAGTTTTTCCTGGTCGGAGTCGCCTTTATCGGTGCCGCGGTGCTGACCTTTGCCTGGGTGACCTTGATTTTGCTGTGCCTTGCCTATGTTGGAATGGTGGCTTGGGCATGGCTGGAAAAAGAAATCCCTTCAGGTCGATAAGGCAAAGACATGGATATCAAAACCGTCCAGAACTCCTATGCGCGCTGGGCTCCGGTCTATGACAACACCTTCGGCGCCGTCACTGATGTGGGCCGCCGCCGCACCGTGAGCTATATCAACGGCGCGCCTGGTACGGTGCTGGAGGTCGGGGTCGGCACCGGGCTGGCGCTGCCGCATTACGCGCCGGGCATGCAGGTGACCGGGATCGATTTCAGCGAGGACATGCTGCAGAAGGCCCGCGACAAGGTTCAGCGGATGAAGCTGCGCCAGGTCGTCGAACTGCGCCAGATGGATGCCCGAACCCTGGACTTCCCGGACAATTCCTTCGACACGGTTGCGGCGATGCATGTGCTGTCCGTGGTGCCCGAGCCGGAAAAGGTGATGTCCGAGATCGCGCGCGTCTGCAAACCCGGCGGGCGGGTGGTGATCACCAACCACTTCAAGCGCCAGACCGGGATGCTGGCCTCGATCGAGCGGTTGTTCTCGCCGTTTTCGCATATCCTTGGCTGGCATTCCGATTTCGAGATCGAGACGGTGTTGCAGGAAGAGACCCTGCGGGTGGAAGAACAGCGCTCGATGCCGCCGCTGGGGATGATGACGCTGCTGATCCTGCGGAAAACGACCGGCGGCTAAAGCGCCGCGCCGGTGAAGGCCGGCCGCTGTTCCAGGCGTGAACGGAATCGTCTCGCTGGATATGCGCCACCTTCAAATGCGACTTCCGTTAGAAACCAACGGGCTATCCATTGGGGCGCCTCTGGACCAGGAGCCGCCAACGCGGAACTCGGCAGCCAAGAACGTCGCAGAATTAAACGTTGGCGACAGGCCAAAGTTGCGGTTCCGAAGGTGGCACAGGCCCTGCGGCGTCCGAAAGCGAGGATTCATCGGGAGTTGACGCGGAATTTCTTTCCCGTGGCATGCTTGTCGAACCGCGATGGCCGCTAAGGCGCCCCCCTCGCCCGCCTTGACCTTGCCGCGCCAGCCCTGCCGGTCTAAGAGGCGCGCAACTGTCGCAATCAAAAATCGGTGCCGCTGCCAATGATCCCTCGCTATTCCCGTCCCGACATGGTCGCCATCTGGTCGCCCGAAACCAAGTTCCGCATCTGGTTCGAGATCGAGGCCCATGCCTGCGACGCGATGGCCGAACTGGGCGTGATCCCGAAGGAAAACGCCCAAGCCGTGTGGAAAGCCAAGGACGTGGAATTTGACGTCGCCCGCATCGACGAGATCGAGGCGGTGACCAAACATGACGTGATCGCCTTCTTGACCCACCTGGCCGAGATCGTCGGCAGCGACGAGGCGCGCTTCGTGCATCAGGGCATGACCAGCTCGGACGTGCTGGATACCTGTTTCAACATCCAGCTGGTGCGCGCCTGCGACATCCTGATCGAGGATATGAAACAGCTGCTCGCCGCGCTGAAGAAACGCGCCTACGAGCATAAGGACACGGTGCGCATCGGCCGCAGCCACGGCATCCATGCCGAGCCGACGACGATGGGCCTGACCTTTGCCCGGTTCTATGCCGAGATGGACCGCAACCTGAACCGGCTGGAAAAGGCCCGGTTCGAGGTTGCCACCGGGGCGATTTCCGGCGCTGTCGGCACTTTCGCCAATATCGACCCGCGGGTCGAGGAACATGTTTGCAAAAAGCTGGGCCTCGAGCCCGAGCCGATTTCGACCCAGGTGATCCCGCGCGACCGCCACGCGGCGTTTTTCGCGGCGCTGGGTGTGGTCGCCTCGTCGGTCGAGAACATCGCCATCGAAATCCGCCATATGCAGCGCACCGAGGTGCTGGAAGCCGAGGAGTTCTTCTCGAAAGGTCAGAAAGGCAGCTCGGCGATGCCGCACAAGCGCAACCCGGTGCTGACCGAAAACCTGACCGGCCTGGCCCGGCTGGTCCGCATGGCCGTGGTGCCGGCGATGGAGAATGTCGCGCTGTGGCACGAACGCGACATCTCGCATTCCTCGGTCGAGCGCAACATCGGCCCCGACACCACCGTGACGCTGGATTTCGCCCTGGCACGCCTGACCAGCGTTGTAGAAAAACTGGTGGTTTACCCGGACAACATGATCAAGAACATGAACAAGTTTCGCGGTCTCGTCATGTCCCAGCGGGTGCTGCTGGCGCTGACCCAGGCCGGGGTCAGCCGCGAAGACAGCTATCGTCTGGTGCAGCGCAACGCGATGAAGGTCTGGGAAGAAGGCAAGGATTTCAAGACCGAGCTGCTGGCCGATCCCGAGGTTACCGCCGCGCTGAGCGCCGAGGAGATCGAAGAGAAATTCGACCTCGGCTATCACACCAAACATGTCGACACCATCTTCGCCCGCGTCTTCGGCGACTGACCGGGTCCGGGCATTGCCCTGCGCAATGCCCGGTTTCACGCCCGGATCCACAGCGGCCGCGCGCGCTGCGCCGCCGAGGTTTGTGAAAGCGTTTTGACCCCACGTCATTCCGGGTTACCTTTCTGGCATTGCCGCTTTGAAAGGACGTTCCCAATGACATTGAAGACCGCCCTCGCCGCCCTGACCCTTACGCTTGTTCCCGCCGTCGGTTTTGCCATGTGCTCGGGCCATGAAACCCAGGCGCAATCCTGCGCCGAAGGCAGCGTCTGGGACGCCGCCTCGCAATCTTGTGTGAAGCAAGCCACAAGCTGATCGGCTATCAGCACGTAGACAGAGGGTGGTTTCTGCCGCCCTCCGATTCTTGAGGACGCGAGCGTAACCGTTCACGTTAGTTAGGGAGTTCCCATATGCGCCTCGTTCTTGCCCTTGCCTTGTCCCTGCCCGGCCTGGCCTTTGCCGCCGGTTCCGGTGACGACAATACCTCGCCCCCCAGCACCACCAAGACCACCCAGTCTTGCAAGGGGGCCCAGGTCTGGGATGAAAAGACCAAGAAATGCGTCAACCCGCAGGATTCGCGGCTGGACAGCGACACGCTCTATGGGGCGGTGCGCGAATTGGCCTATGCCGGGCGCTATCGCGATGCCCAGGCGGTGCTGGCGGCGATGCCCGACCAGGGCGATGACCGGGTGCTGACCTACTGGGGCTTCACCCACCGCAAGATGGGCGATACCGACCAGGCCAACCGTTATTACCGGCAGGCCATCGCCAAGAACCCCGACAACATCCTCGCCCGCTCCTATATGGGTCAGGGCTTTGTCGAGGCTGGCGACCTGGACGCCGCCATCGCGCAATGGCGCGCGATCAAGGCCGCGGGCGGCGAAGGCAGCTGGGCCGAGGCCTCGCTGCGCGAGGCGATCCGCAGCGGCACTACCTACAGCTACTGATCCTTTCAGGCCTTCTTTACCCCTCTGCGCCTAGACTGCCCCATCCTCCGGGGGCGTTTGGGCAAGGGTCACTGAATGCAGGATCACAACGCAATCGCGCGGCTGCCAGCGGCGGCCGCGCCTGCCGGCACGGGGCCGGGCGGCGCACGCG
>NZ_PGTB01000315.1 GCF_002786325.1 Pseudooceanicola lipolyticus
CGGCCTGGAGCCTGTTGGCGGCGCAGGCGCTGATCCGGGCACCGGAACAGGCCGGGCTGCGGGTGAACGGCGCCGAGGTCGCCGGGCCCTTCGTGCAGCTGCTGGAGCAGGACACGCCCGGCGGCGGCTATGCCATCACCGCGTCCGGCGGCAGGCCGGCCGATATCACCCTGACCACCCTGGGCATCCCCCGGACTCCGCCGGCCGCGGGCGGCACCGGCTACAGCATCAGCCGCAGCTATTACGGCATGGACGGCCAGCCGATCGCGGGCAGCGACTTTGCCGTGGGCGACCGGTTTGTCACCGTGCTGCGGGTGCAGTCCTTCGAAGCGGCCGGGGCGCGGCTGATGATCGACGATCCGCTGCCGGCGGGGTTCGAGATCGACAATCCGAACCTGCTGCGCTCGGGCGATGTCGGCGCGCTGAACTGGCTGACCCTGTCCGAGGCGCGGCACAGCGAATTCCGCGCCGATCGCTTTCTGGCGGCGGTCGATCTGCGCGGCACCGATCCGGTGACGCTGGCCTATGTGGTGCGCGCGGTGACGCCCGGCAGCTTCCACCATCCGGCGGCCTCGGTCGAGGATATGTACCGCCCCGCCTATCGCGCCCGCAGCGAAACCGGCAGCATAAGGGTGACGCCATGACCGAAAGCACCACCATTGCCATGGCCCATTGGCGCCGGCTGGACCGCGAGGGCACCGACCGCTGCACCTTGGCGCAGGTCCATATGGGCTGGATGTTGTCGGGCCAGGCCATCTGGCGCGATGATGGCGCCGAATCGACCCTGACCTACGCGGTGCGCTGTGGCCCGGACTGGCGAAGCCTGTCGGCGGATATCACCGGCAATTGCAACGGCCGGCGGGTCAATATCCGCATCGCCCAGGGCGCCTCGGGCTGGGAGATGAACAACGAACCGCAAGAGGTGGATGACGACTGCCTCGATATCGATCTCAGCTTTACCCCCGCCACCAACCTGCTGGCGATCCGCCGGCTGGCCGCGCGCGGCAATGGCGATAGCAGCTGCGCCGCGGTCTGGCTGGTGCCCGAACTCGACCGGCTGGAACGGCTGGACCAAAGCTATACCCGCCGCGACGACGGCTATGACTATACCGCCTCCACCGGTTTCAGCGCGCGGCTGGCGGTACATCCGACCGGGTTTGTCACCTGCTATCCCGGCTATTGGGACGGCTGGGTGGATGACTGAACGCTCCCGCGTACCCGCCGCAACCGCCGCGTTCCTCCTTGCCTTCACCCTCTTCGCCCTTGCCACCGGCCGCGATGCCGTCGACCGCTGGGTCGCCGCCACCGCTCTGCCGCCGACACTGGGCGAAACCTCGGTCGAGATCCGCGACCGAACCGGCGCGCTGCTGCGCGCCTTCCAGGTCGGCAACGGCATCTGGCGGCTGGCGGTGCAGCCCGACCAGGTCGATCCGCGCTATCTGGCGCTGCTGGTGCGCTACGAGGACAAACGGTTCTGGACCCATCGCGGCGTCGATCCGCTGGCGCTGCTGCGCGCGGGCTGGCAGGCGCTGCGTCATGGCGGCCCGGTTTCCGGCGGTTCGACCCTGACGATGCAGGTGGCGCGGCTGCTGGAAGACGGCAGCACCGGGCGCTGGGCCGGCAAGCTGCGCCAGATCCGGGTGGCGCTGGCACTGGAACGGCGGCTGGGCAAGCGCGACATCCTTGCGCTCTACCTGACCCATGCGCCGTTCGGCGGCAATCTCGAAGGGCTGCGCGCCGCCAGCTTTGCCTGGTTCGGCAAGGAGCCGCGCCGCCTGACCGCAGCGCAGGCGGCGCTGTTGGTGGCATTGCCGCAGGCGCCGGAATCCCGCCGCCCCGACCGCCACCCGGAGATTGCCCGCCAGGCCCGCAACCGG
>NZ_PGTB01000316.1 GCF_002786325.1 Pseudooceanicola lipolyticus
CCGTCATCCGAGTCGAGGTAATCGAAGACACCTTCGCCGCCGACGGGCCATTTGCCGATATCGTCCGGCAGGTGCCGCTGCGGCTGATCACCGATGACGGCGCGGCGCTGACCGGGCTGGCGCGGCTGGCCACGGCCTGACGCGGCCGGGACAGCGGCGGCGCTCAATAGTCGCGCTGGAAGAACAGCCCGACGCCGGTTTCGCCCTCGTTATCCACCGATCCCTTGATCGTCAGCGTGTCGGTCAGGTCGAAATTGAGGTTCAGCTCGCTTTCGCCCTCGGCGTTGATGGTGACGTCGGTATAGACATCATCGGCGATATAGCGGCCGACCCCCACCTGCGCGGTGCCGTCATCGTCGGTGCCGACATCCAGGCTGTCGACGCCCAGCCCGGTGCGCAGCCGTTCGGTCAGTCCGCCGCCGCGGCCGCTGAGCGTGGCCAGCTGCGAGCCCAGCTGCGCCAGTTTCAGCGGCGACAGGTCGCTGAATCGGTCGCCGAACAACAGCAGCGCCAGCGCCTCTTCGCTGGGGCGCTCGGGGGTGGCCGTTACCTCGATCTCGGGGGCCGAGACCGGGCCGCTAACCGTCAGCATCGCCTCGCCCTCCGAGGTGGTGGTGCTGGCGACGAAATTCAGCACCGGGTCCAGCGCGCCCTGCAACGAAACCGAGCCCTGATCCAGCGTCAGGCGGCGGCCCAGCAGGTCGAAGGTGCCGCGGATCAGCGAGATCTGCCCCGAAGGCACCACATTGGCCGAGGTGCCGCGGATCAGCACGCTGCCGCCCAGTTCGGCATTCAGGCCGCGCCCGCGCACAAACACCCGGCCGGGTGCGTTCAGCGTGATGTCGAGGTTATAGGCCGGGCCGGAGGCGCCGCTGCTGGTTTCCAGCAGCCCGGCGCGCGCACGCGTCACCCGCGACTGCCGCGGTTCGCCGATATGGCGCATCGGCGGGATCGGCGCCGCGCTGAACGAACCCGAGGCATTGGCGATATTGATCTCGGTCTGCGGGAAATCGATGCGCCCCGAGATGATTGCGCCCCCGGCCAGCGGCCCGCTGATCCGCAGCTGGCCATTGGCGGTGGTGGAGTAATACAGGTTGTTGGTCAGCACGATGCCGTTCAGCTGCGCGTCCAGCGCCCCGGCAAAGGGCGGCGACAGGTCGACCGGCCCGCTGACCCGGAACTGCCCGCCGGCCCGCAGCGCGCCGCTGGTGGCCACCTGTGCCCGCCCGTTCGACAGGGTGACCGTGGTGTCCAGCCCGGTGATCGTCTGCACCGCCGCCGGGATCACCACCGTCGCGCCCGAGGTGCGGACGGTGCCGCTCAGCGCCTCCAGCCCCGGCTGCCCGCGCAACGCCAGGTCGAAGGTGGCGGCGCCGCGCAGCGAATTGGGCCGGATGATGGTGTTGGCCAGGCCCAGCTGCAGGTTGCCCCGGGCGGTGATGTCGGCGCTGTTGCGCGCCTGGTCATAGCTGCCATCGACATCGGCGGCGATGCTGCCCGGCCCGGTGGCGCTGGTGTCGATGCTCCAGACATCGCCGTCCTTGCGGGCCAGACCGGCGGCGGTGAGGGTGCCGCTGATATCGGGCACCAGCCGCTGCAACCGCTCGATCGCCGCGTCGAAATAGATCTCGGCCCCCGCCAGCGCCTCGTCAAAGGTCGCCTTGAAGGTGCCCGACAGCCCGGCGCTGCCGGCAGAAACCGCGTTCACCTGCCAATCCTGGGTGTCGCTGCGCCGGGCGCGGCCCTTGGCCTCCAGCGTGCCGGTAAAGCCGGGGACCAGCCGTTCCAGCCGCTCCAGCGCCGCGTCAAAGCGCAGGCTGGCGGCGCCGGTCGCCTCGGCAAAGCGGGCGTTGAACCGGCCCGCCACCCCG
>NZ_PGTB01000317.1 GCF_002786325.1 Pseudooceanicola lipolyticus
CCTGCGCTCGCGCCGCGGCGCCGGGGTCTTTGTCGAGGCGCCGCCCACCGACTATCCGATCGGCCGCCGGGTGCGGTTTCACCAGAATATCCGCGCCGCCGGGCGGCTGCCGGAAAAAACCGTGCTGCGGCTGGAAACCCGCCCCTGCGATGCCGCCGAGGCGCGGGCGCTGACCCTGGCCACCGGCGCGCCGGTGGTGGTCTACGAAGGCCTGTCGCTGGCCGGGCGGGTGCCGATCGCCCAGTTCCGCAGCCTGTTTCCCGAACACCGGGTGCCCGGCCTGCGCCAAACGCTGGACCAGGTCACCTCGGTCACCGAGGCGCTGAAACGCAATGGCATTCCCGATTACGTGCGCGCCGAAACCCGCGTCACCGCGGTGCGCGCCGATGCCACCCAGGCGCTGCATCTGCGCCTGCGCGAGGGCGATCCGCTGATCCGCACCACCTCGGTCAACCGCGAACCGGACGGTCCGCCGATCGAATATGGCATCACCTGGTTCGCCGGAGACCGGGTGACCCTGACGGTCAGCCATGATTGAGGCGCCATGATGTGCCGGCCTCGGGCAGGACGACGCGCACCCGGTTCTTCTTCTCTTTGCAAATCCTCAACGGCGCAGCCCGGCGGCCGGACGCCTCATTCGTATTTCTCGAGGAAGGCTTCGGCGGGGAGCGCGCGGAAATCATCGAGCCGGGCGCGCAGCGTGGCATGGTCCCAGTCCCACCAGGCCAGCGCGATCAGCCGTGCGGCAATCTCGGGCGGCTGGCGCAGGCGCAGCGGCCGGGCCGGGGTGCCGGCAACGATGGTATAGGGGGCGACATCGCGAGTGACGATGGCGCCCGAGGCCACCACCGCCCCATCGCCGACGGTGATCTCGGGTTTGATCTGGCAATTGTGCCCCAGCCAGGTGTCATGGCCGATCGTCGCGCGGCGGGCACGGCGATGGGCGAAAAACGCGGCATCGCGTTCGGCATCGTCCCACAGGTCGTCCGAACGGTACATGAAGTGATGCAGCGAGGCCCGGTCGAGCGGGTGGTCGGTGGCGCCGATGCGCACGAAGCTGGCGATATTGGCAAAATTGCCGATGGTCGCATTGGCGATATCGCAATAGCGGTCGCAATAGGAATAGTCGCCAAAGCTGGACAGGGCGACGCGGCTGCCGCGCTTGACCTCGCAAAAGCGTCCGAAGTCCGTCTCGGTGATATCGCAATCGGGCTCGATCACCGGGCTGTCTTCTTTCAGGCGCGGCATGGGGTCCTCTCGGGTCGGGATCAGGGGCAGGTTTGGCCGGCGGCCGCGGCAATCATCGGCGCCAGCACCGGGGGCAACATGGCGGTGGCGGCCTCGGCCGAGGGGTGCAGCCCGTCGGGCGCCCAGCCCGGCGGCAGCGCCTGCCAGCGCGGGGCGAAATCGGCCAGCCCGGTGTCGTACTCTTCGGCCAGGGCGTGGCTGATGGCATAATACTGGCCAAGGCGCGGCCGCTTCAGACGCTGCAACCCGGTCACCGGGTTCATCACCATCAGCAGGATCCGGGCCTGGGGCAGCGCGCCAGTGAGCTGGGTCAGCAGTTCCGCGTGCTGTGCCCGGCTCTGGCGCAGTGAAATACCGTCCCACAGATCTCCATCATTGATGGCAAATTCAAGCAGGATCACGTCCGGCTCTTGCGCTGCCACCTGCTGCCACTGTGCCAGCGCCCAGGTCGAGCCCTGGCCCGACCCCGCCACGCGCTGCACCGTGACGGGTGCATCCAGGCAGCTGGCCAGTTCCGCCTGCAGCGCCTCGGGCCAGGGGTTGCTGGCGGTCAGGCTGGTGCCGAAGGCGACAACGCTCAGCGGCGCCTCCGCTGCCCGGTCCGGCAAGGCCGG
>NZ_PGTB01000318.1 GCF_002786325.1 Pseudooceanicola lipolyticus
CGAAGCCGAGCCCGAAGCGCCGGCACCGCAGCCCGAACCGGCAGCGGCCGAGACCACGCCCGAGCCGGAACCGGTGGCGGCCGAGGTCGAAAGCACCCCCGAACCGGCCAAGCCCAAGCGGCGCGGCTGGTGGTCGCTGGGCAAATAGCGGCGAAACCAAAGCAGCGCCCCGGCCCGGTGCCGGGGCGTCAGCCGCCCTTGCGGATCAGATAGGACTGGTGCCCGTCCACCTCGCGCTGTTCGATCAGCGTATGGCCGGCCTCGGCACAGAAATGCGGCACATCGACCACGGCGGCCGGATCGCTGGCCAGCAGTTCCAGCACCGCGCCCGGCGGCAGCGACAGCAGGTGTTTGCGCGCCTTCAGCACCGGCAGCGGGCACAGCAGCCCGACGGCATCCAGGGTAAATGCGGGTTCGGTCATGGCGGCGGCATACGCTGGCCCGCCGGTCCTGTCCACGGGGATGTGATCAACCGGCACCGGCTGGCCGCGTGACCTTGCCATCGCAATGGCCTATGGGACTGGTTATGTTCGAAATTAGCCTCATCGACGCGGCCCTGTTGCCCTCCATGTTCGTCGCGCTTCTGGCGGGTGTGGTCAGCTTCCTGTCGCCCTGCGTCCTGCCCATCGTGCCGCCCTATCTGGCCTATATGAGCGGGGTGTCGATCGGCGACATGCAGGGGGTGTCCGCCGCGCGGCGCAAGGCGGTCATTTCCGCGCTGTTCTTCGTGCTGGGGCTGAGCACGGTGTTTATTTTTCTGGGCTTCACCGCCTCGGCCTTCGGGGCGTTCTTCCTGCAGAACCAGCTGCTGTTCACCCGCATCGCCGGGGCGGTGGTGATCGTTTTCGGCCTGCATTTTTTGAACCTGATCCGCATCCCCTTCCTGGACCGCGAGGCGCGGATGGAAGCCGGTGATGCCGGTGGCACGTCGTTCGGCGCCTATGTGCTGGGCCTGGCCTTTGCCTTTGGCTGGACCCCCTGTATCGGTCCGCAGCTGGGCGCGATCCTGTCACTGGCCGCCTCCGAGGCCTCGGTGACGCGCGGCACCGTATTGCTGGGCACCTATGCCGCCGGCCTGGGCATCCCGTTCCTGCTGGCGGCGATGTTCCTCAGCCGGTCGATGCGGCTGATGACCCGGCTCAAGCGGCATATGGGTCTGATCGAGAAGATCATGGGCCTGCTGCTGCTGCTGGTCGGCATCGCGCTGATGACCGGAGCGCTGACCTCGTTCTCCTGGTGGTTATTGGAAGCCTTCCCGGCGCTCGGCACGCTGGGCTGAGCCTTACTCTCGCCCAAAAACCCGGCTAGACTGGCGCGACAACAACAACACAGGTTGGCGCGGTGGCCGGCACGCGGGCAGAGCAGCAGGGGCAGGGCAGGGCGATGGCGCAGGTGCGCCGGCGGCAGGTGTTCTACATCCCCGGTTACGATCCGATCCACCCGCGCCGCTATCGCGAGCTCTATCGCAAGGAGGGCGCGGCACAGGCCGCGATCTCGGGCTATCAGATCGCCCTGTCACCCAAGACCGGTGGCGGCCCCTATGGCTGGCATGTCTCGGCCCGGATCGAGGATGCGCCGGTCGCGGCCGAGTTCGAGGTGCTGGTCTGGTCCGACCTGGTGCGCGACAGCATGTCCAACGGCATTCCCGCCACCTATCTGCAGCTGCTGCGCACCGCCTGGGCCTATATCGGCTCGGGCGCGCTGTGGCGGTTGATGCGTCTGCGCAAGGGGCCGGTGATTGCCGCGCTCTACCCGGTGGCGATGCTGCTGTTCCAGCTGGCCGTGGCTGCGGCGCTGGCCGGTCTGGCGGCCAAGGCGGTGGCGCTGCTGGCCGCGGCGCTGGCGGTGCCG
>NZ_PGTB01000319.1 GCF_002786325.1 Pseudooceanicola lipolyticus
CCTGGCCGCGCTGCCGCAGTTGGGGGACGAGACCACGGCGGAGGGTGCGCCGGGCGAGCTGCGCCCGACCGTCGGCAAACGGGTGTTGCCGCTGACCGAACGGGGCCGCGGCGGGGCAGAGCAAGCCGCGCTTCCCGGCACCGATGGCAGCGTCGCTGCCGAGATGTCGCCGCTGCAGCGCTATGCCGTGCCGTTCGAGAACCCCGAGGGCAAGCCGCTGATGGCGATCGTGCTGATCGACGACCGCGGCGCGCTGGGGGTGGAGGCGTTGCAGGATTTCCCCTATCCGCTGACTTTCGCCATCGATCCCACGGCGCCGGATGCCGCCGAGAAGATGGCGCGCCACCGCGCCGCCGGGTTCGAGGTGGTGGCGCTGATCGACCTGCCGGAACAGGCGACGGCACAGGATGCCGAGGTGGCGCTGACCGCCAGCTTTGCCACCCTGGACCAGGCGCTGGCGATCCTGGAAGGCACCGGCAGCGGCATCCAGGGCAATCGCGGCCTGTCCGACCAGGTGAGTGATTTTGCCGGCAGCACCGGGCGCGGCCTGATCACCCAGGGCTCGGGGCTGAACACGGTGCAGCGCCTGGCGCTGCGCGACGGGGTCAAGGCGTTGCCGGTGTTCCGCGATTTCGACGGCGCCGGGCAGAGCCCGACGGTGATGCGCCGGTTCCTGGACCATGCGGCGTTCCGCGCCAGCCAAGAGGGCGGGGTGGTGATGCTGGGCCGGGTGCGGCCGGCGACGATTTCGGCGCTGCTGTTGTGGGGGTTGCAGGACCGCGCCGGCCGGGTGGCGCTGGCGCCGGTCTCGGCGCTGCTGAACCGGGCCGGCACCGAGGTGGCGGCGCCGAACTGAGGCGCTCCGCCATGTCGGTTCAGTCTTGCGTTGCGGGCGCGGCTTCGCGCCGCTTAGGGCGAAAGTATTTCTGAAAGGGCAGAAGCCAGGGGTTATTGCGCCCAGGCCTGCCAGCTGTCGGCAGTGCCGGCAAAGGCATTGATGTCGACCGGGCCGTCGATGCCGGGCACCACGCCGGTGCCGGTATATTGCCAGAAGGTCCAGCGCTTGCCCGGATAGATCTCGCCGGGATGCCCGGCCACCGAGCGCAGCCAGAATTCGGTGCCGCCCAGATCGCCGATGCCGGTGTCGCGATAGAAATCCGGCGTGGTGTAGATGATCGGGCGGCGGCCGTAATGGCGTTCGAGGATGGCCAGGAAACGGCGCGCCTCGGCCCGAACGGTGGCGCCCGGCGGGCGCAGGCGGCAGGTGGGCGAGCGGTGGTTCCATTCCAGGTCCAGCACATGCGGCAGCGCCCGCGCGTCGCGCGGCACGTTCCGGATGAACCAGCGCGCCTGGTCTTCTGCCGGGCGGCAGAAATAGAAATAGTGATAGGCGCCCCAGCGCATCCCGGCGCGCCGGGCGCCCTGCCGGTTTTCGGCGAATTTCGGGTCGAGAAAATCGCCGCCCTCGGTGGCCTTGATATAGGCAAAGGCGATGCCGGCGGCGCGGGCACGGCGCCAGTCGATCTCGCCCTGATAGCGCGACACATCGATGCCATGGACCGGGTAGCTGGCCGGGTTGCGGCCCTGCCAGTCATGCGGGTCAAAATCGCCGAAGGGCAGGGCATGGCTGACGAAGGCCCGGCGCGGCGTGTCGACCTGGCGCGGCGCCGGCGCGCAGGCGGCCAGCACCGCCGCCACCAGCATGATCAGCCCGATTCTGCGCATCCCGGTCTCCTGCCCCTGATTGGCCCGCATTAAGGCCGGGGCAGGGGATTCGATCAACCGGGGCCGCCGGGCCGGTGGCGTGTTTGCGCCGGTGGCCCGCTGCGCGCGG
>NZ_PGTB01000320.1 GCF_002786325.1 Pseudooceanicola lipolyticus
CCCGCCGCGGTGGCGCAGTTCCTGACCGGGCTGCGCGGCGCCGCGGCGGGGCTGCGCGGCTTGACAAGCCCTGCCGCCCGCGCGACATCCCGGCCATGATCTTGACCGTTTCTCTCGTGGCCCTGGGGGGCGCCCTGGGCGCGTCCTTGCGCTATCTCGCCGGGCTTGGCGTGTTCCGCCTGCTGGGCCCGCAGGAGTTCCCCCTGGCCATTCTCACGGTGAACGTGCTGGGCTCGCTGCTGATGGGGGTCTTCGTGTCGCTGGCGGCGCATAAGGGCCTGACCTATCTCAGCCCGCTGGTGATGACCGGCTTGCTGGGCGGCTTCACCACCTTTTCGTCCTTTTCGCTGGAGACCGTCACGCTGATCGAGCGCGGCGCCACCGGGCAGGCGGCGGTCTATGTCCTCGCCTCGGTGCTGCTGTCGGTCGGGGCGCTGGTGGCGGGGCTGCTGATGACGCGGGCGGTGCTGACATGAGCGGCGTTCAGATGATCACCGTGGCCGAGGGCGATGGCGACCAGCGCGTCGACCGCTGGCTGCGCCGCATGTTCCCGCATGTCAGCCAGGGCCGCATCGAGAAGATGTGCCGCAAGGGCGAGCTGCGCGTCGATGGCGGCCGGGTCAAGGCGGCCACGCGGCTTGTGGCCGGACAGCAGGTGCGGGTGCCACCGCTGCCCGAGGAAGACCATCGTCCGGCGCCCCTGCGCGCGGGCGTGTCGGAGGCGGATGCCGAGATGATCCGCGCCTGCGTGATCTGGCGCGACGATCACATCATCGCGCTGAACAAGCCGCCCGGCCTGGCGGTGCAGGGCGGCAGCGGCCAGCGTCGCCATGTCGATGCGCTGGCCGAGGCGCTGATGTTCGGGCTGGAGGAAAAGCCGCGGCTGGTGCACCGGCTGGACAAGGACACCTCGGGCGTCCTGCTGATGGCGCGCACCCGCGCGGTGGCGGCGGGCCTGACCGCCGCCTTCCGGCACCGCGAGACGAAAAAGATCTACTGGGCCGCCGTCGCCGGGGTGCCGCATCCCAAGGATGGCGTGATCAAGACCGGGCTGGTCAAGGCGCCGGGCCATGGCAGCGGCGGCGAGGGCGAGAAGATGATCAACATCCACCCCGCCGAAATCGACCGCACGCCGGGGGCCAAGCGCGCGGTCACCGAATACAAGGTGATCGAGGCGGCGGCCAAACGCGCCGCCTGGGTGGCGCTGAACCCGGTCACCGGGCGCACCCACCAGCTGCGGGCCCATATGGCCGAGCTGGGCCACCCCATCGTCGGTGATGGCAAATATGGCGGCTCGGGCCAGGACAATCCGGGCGATGGCTGGGGCGCCCAGTTGGGCGGCGAGATCAGCCGCAAGCTGCATCTGCACGCCCGGTCCCTGACGCTGGAACACCCGGTCACGCGGGCGCGGCTGCATCTGGTGGCACCGCTGGCCGAGCATATGGCGCGCACCTGGGACATCTTCCAATGGTCGCAGCGCGACGCGCCGCAGGACCCGTTCGCGGAGGACGAGCTGTGAGCGATGCCCTCCGCCTGATCCTGTTCGATGTCGATGGCACCCTGGTCGACAGCCAGGGCGCCATCGTCGACGCGATGACGGCCGCCTGTATCGCCAACGGGCTGGCGGCGCCGGACCGGGCCGCGATCCTGTCGATCGTCGGGCTGTCGCTGGATCACGCGGTGCTGCGGCTGATGCCGGAGCTGGAGGCCGCGGCCCGTGCGGCGCTGGTCGAGGGCTACAAGGACGCCTATCACCAGCAACGGCAGCGCCACGGCGCCGCCGCCGGCTCGCCCCTGTT
>NZ_PGTB01000321.1 GCF_002786325.1 Pseudooceanicola lipolyticus
CGCAGCCCAGTTCCAACACCCGCTGCCCCGGCCGGGCCGGCACCGCGGCGGCCAGCAGCACCGGATCAACCCCGGCGCGATACCCCCGGCGCGGCTGCCACAGCCAGACCCGCCCGCCGATGAACGAATCCCGCGTCAGGTCGCTGTCACTGAACCCGCTCACTGCCCGGTCGGGATCTCATTGTCGCGCAGCACCCGCAGCGCGCGGTGGTAATCGCGCTCGCGCACCATCATCCGGCGCGGAAATATCCCGATCCCGCCTTCCAGGATGCTCATATTTACGTCCAATTCAAAGCAGTCTATATCCTCGCCCTGAAGAAGGGCGGACGCGAAAGCCAGGATCGTCGGATCGGTGCTGCGCAAAAGTTCCTTCATGTCAGGGGATGTAAGGGTAAGGCCCGGCCATTGTCGAGCCTTGCCGCAGGAGTGGGATGGATATCGCGACCACCCGGAAACCACATGAGCGCCTTGCCGAGACGCTGTCCGGCGAGATGCAGCAGGTCAACCAGCTGATCCGCACGCGGATGGCCTCGGAACATGCGCCGCGCATCCCGGAGGTGACGGCGCATCTGGTCGAGGCCGGCGGCAAGCGGCTGCGCCCGATGCTGACGCTGGCGGCGGCGCGGCTGTGCGGCTATCGCGGTCAGGACCATATCAAGCTGGCCGCGACGGTCGAATTCATCCACACCGCAACCCTGCTGCATGACGACGTGGTGGACGAAAGCAAGCAGCGGCGCGGGCGGCCCACCGCCAACCTGCTGTGGGACAACCAGTCCAGCGTGCTGGTCGGCGATTATCTTCTGGCGCGCAGCTTCCTGCTGATGGTCGAGACCGGGTCGCTCAGGGTGCTGGAAATCCTGTCCAACGCCTCTGCGACGATTTCCGAGGGCGAAGTGCTGCAGCTGACCGCCGCCAGCGACCTGTCGACCGACGAGAAGATCTATCTGCAGGTGGTGCGCGGCAAGACCGCCGCGCTGTTCTCGGCCGCGACCCAGGTGGGCGGGTTGATTGCCGGCGCGCCCGAAGAACAGGTGCAGGCGCTGTACGATTACGGCGATGCGCTGGGCATCGCCTTTCAGATCGCCGACGACCTGCTGGACTATCGCGGCGACAGCGCCGCCACCGGCAAGAATGTCGGCGACGATTTCCGCGAACGCAAGCTGACCCTGCCGGTGATCAAGGCGGTGGCCCAGGCCACGCCCGAGGAACGCGCCTTTTGGCAGCGCACCATCGAAAAGGGCCGCCAGGACGACGGCGACCTAGAGCAGGCGCTGGCGCTGATGGACAAATACGGCACGCTCGACGCCACCCAGGCCGATGCGGTGGGCTGGGCCACCCGCGCCAAATCGGCGCTGTCCCCCCTGCCCGATGACCCGCTGCGCGACATGCTGCTGGACCTAGCCGATTACGTGGTCGACCGGCTGAACTGACCGGCTAGTCCGCCTCCGGCCACCACGGCCCGTGAAAGCTGCCGGGTCGGTCGATCCGGGCAAACCAATGTGCACCGAAGAAATCGCGCTGCGCCTGGATCAGGTCGGCGGTGCCGCGCGGCTGGCGCATGGCGTCATACCAGGCCAGCGCCGCGGCCAGCGACGGCACCGGCAGCCCGGCCTGCACCGCGGCCACCACGGTGGCACGCAGCGCGCCGATGCTGTCGGCCAGGCGGTCGCGCAGCGCCGGGGCCAGGATCAGGTGATCCTCGGGCAGGCCGTCCCGCACCGCCGCGGCAATATCGTCCAGCAGAGCCGAGCGA
>NZ_PGTB01000322.1 GCF_002786325.1 Pseudooceanicola lipolyticus
CTGCCAGCCGGCGGCGGCGGGCAGGGTCAGGCCGAACGGTTGCGGCGGCGTGCCGCCCCGGCGCAGTGCCAACGAGGCCAGCGCCATGTCGGCATTTTCCCAGATGGTGAGCGCGCCAAAGCTTTGCCGGCGCGGCGCGGCGGCGCCAAGCGCCGTGAGCGGGGACAGGTCAGTCACGCAGACGCCCTCCTTCGGGATCGACAAAATGCGCCGACACAACCTTCAGCCGGGCCGACCCGCCCTCCAGCGGGTTGGCGGCAACGATCTCTTCGCCAAGGCGGTTGTCGCCCTCTTCCAGAAAACCCAGCCCGATCGAGCAGCCGACATGCGGCGAGAAACAGGCCGAGGTGATCCAGCCCTGATCGGTGGCCAGCGACTGGTCCTGACCGATGCGGAACAGATGCGCACCGGGGATCACCGTGGCCGCCCTGTCGACGGGCATCAGCCCGACCAGCCTGCGGCGGTCGCCGGCCAGCCCGTCGCGCCGCGACATCACCGCGCCGATCGAATCCTTCTTGCGCGACACCATGCGGCCCAGCCCCAGCATCGCCGCGGTGGTCTGGCCGTTCAGCTCGGCGCCGGCGGCATGGCCCTTTTCGATCCGCAGCACCCCCAGCGCCTCGGTGCCGTAGGGGGTCACGCCCAGGTCGGCCCCGGCCGCCATCAGCCGCTGCATCAGCGCGCCGCCATACCGTGCGGGGACCGCGATTTCATAAGCCAGCTCGCCCGAGAACGAGATCCGGAACAGCCGCGCCCGCAGGCCGTTGCACACTGTCAATGCGGCGCAGGCCATGAACGGGAAGGCGGTGTTGGACAGGTCGAAACCGTCGACGATCCGCTCCAGCAGCAGGCGCGAATTCGGCCCCGCCACCGCGATCTGCGCCCAGGCGTCGGTGGTCGAGATCAGCTGCACGTCAAGCTCGGGCCACAGGCATTGGCGGGCGAATTCCATGTTGCGATAGACCAGCCCGGCATTGGCGGTGGTGGTGGTGACCACGTAATGCGCATCGCCCAGCCGGGCGCAGGTGCCATCGTCATAGGCAAAGCCATCTTCGCGCAGCATCAGCCCATAGCGCACCTTGCCGACCGGCAGCGTCGCGATCATGTTGGCATAGATGCGGTTGAGGAATTCACCGGCATCGGCGCCCTGTACATCGACCTTGCCCAGCGTGGTGACATCGCACAGACCGACCGAGGCGCGCACCGCCTGCGCCTCGCGATCGACGCTCTGCCGCCAATGCGTTTCGCCGGGACGCGGGAAATACTGCGCCCGCATCCATTGCCCGACCTCGACAAAAACCGCGCCGTTCTGCGCGGCCCAGTCATGGGTGGGGGTCAGGCGGGTCGGGCGAAAATCGGGCCCGGTATTGCCGCCTCCCAGCGCCGCGATCGAGACGCCGGTATAGGGCGGCCGGAAGATCGTGGTGCCGGTTTCGGGGATGGATTTGCCGGTCAGTTCCGCCATCACCGCAAGCGCGGTGACATTCGCGGTTTTGCCCTGGTCGGTGGCCATGCCCAGCGTGGTCCAGCGTTTCAGATGTTCGACCGGCGTCATGTTTTCCTTGTGGGCCAGGGCGATGTCCTTGACCGTCACGTCGTTCTGGAAATCGACCCAGGCACGGCGGGTGCCGGGCACATGCCAGAACGCGCCCTTGCCATCGGGCTCGGGTTCGGCGTGGGGCAGGGGGGTGGCGCGCGCCGTCAGGCCAAGCGCCTCGACCGCCCGGATCGCCGCCGCCTGGCCAT
>NZ_PGTB01000323.1 GCF_002786325.1 Pseudooceanicola lipolyticus
AGAAGGACGACGAGGCCGGCACCTCAACGCCGAGTGTTGCGGCGGCGGCGGCCCCGGCCCCGGTCACCCTGCGCTATGACCGCGCCGCCGGCCGCATCGAACTCACCGGTGCCGGCATCGACGCCGCCTTCCATGACGCCTTGCAGGCCTGGCTGGCAGCGCGGGGATAGGGGGAGGGCAGCGAAGAGCAGGGCGGAACCTGGGGCAGCCTGCCGTCAAAATGTTTCGCGCGCGAAACATTTTTCGGATAAGTACCTGAAATCATTGAATCCGAGACTCGGTATCCACCTCAGATCTGGTAATAATCCCGATACCAGTCGACAAAGCGCTGCACCCCCTCGGCCACCGGCACCTTGGGCTGATAGCCGGTCAGATCGGTGAGCAGCCCGGTTTCGGCCCAGGTGGCGGGCACGTCGCCCGGCTGCATCGGGTGCATCACCTTTTCCGCCGGGCGGCCGCAGGCGGCCTCGATGGCGGCGATGAACTCCATCAGCGGCGTCGGCGCCGAGGCGCCGATATTGACCAGCCGGTAGGGTGCCACCGGGCTCAGCGAATCCCGTTCCGAGACCGGGCTGTCGCCGGGCACCGCCTCGATCAACCCGGCAATGCCGTCGACCAGGTCGTCGATATAGGTGAAGTCGCGGCGCATCTCGCCGTGATTGTAGACGTCGATCGGGTCTCCTGCGAGAATGGCGCGGGTGAATTTGAAATGTGCCATATCGGGCCGGCCCCAGGGTCCGTAGACCGTGAAGAAGCGGAACATGGTGATCGGCAGGTGGTAAAGATGGGCGTAAGAATGCGCCATCGATTCCGTGGCCTTCTTGGTCGCGGCATAGAAGGACATCTGATGGTCGGCGCGCTGGGTCTCGAGATAGGGCATCTCGGTATTGGCGCCATAGGCCGAGGAGGTCGAGGCCAGCAGCATATGCGCCGGCGGATGTGCCCGCGCCGCCTCCAGCAGCTCGAAGGTGCCCACCAGGTTGGCCTCGACATAGGTGCGCGGATTGTCGATCGAATAGCGCACCCCGGCCTGGGCGGCCAGGTGGATCACCAGCTCGGGGGTCTCGCGGGCGAAGATCTCCATCAGCCGGCCCGGATCCTCCAGCTTGCCGCGCAGCGGGGTGAAGGCGGCCGATTGCGCCAGCATCGCCTGCCGCCGCTCCTTCAGGGTGACGTCGTAATAATCGCTGAACGCGTCCAGCCCGATGACCTTCCAGCCCTGCTCCAGCAGCCGGAGCGCGGTGAAATAGCCGATGAATCCGGCCGAGCCGGTGACGAGAGCGGTTTTCATGGCGGCTTGGTGGCGCAGCCGCGCCGGGCTGTCAAACCCGAAAGCGCCGCCGCCGGTTTGACATGGCCGCCGATTTGTGAGTTTTGCGCCGGACGGCAAGCCAAGGAGCGCGGTGCGTGAGCCCAGAGAACAGCCCGGACGGGCCCGAATGCCTGGTGGCGGTGGTGGTCACCTATAACCGGCTGGACAAGCTGCGGGCGACGCTGGCGCAGCTGCTGGCGGCGCCGGCGGCGGATCTGGCGGCGGTGGTGGTGGTCGACAATGCCTCGACCGACGGCACCGGCGCCTGGCTCGACAGCCTGGACGACCCGCGGGAGGCGACATGCACACCGGCCTGGCCGGCGGCGGTCATCAGCGCCTCGGCAGCGTCGAAATTGCACGC
>NZ_PGTB01000032.1 GCF_002786325.1 Pseudooceanicola lipolyticus
GCGAACAGGGCGATCTCGCCGGGCCAGGGCCAGTCCGCCAGCCGCGCGGCGGCGGCGCGGCCCTCGGAGGTCAGCTGCGCCTCAAGCCGGCCGGCGATGATCTGGTCGCGATTGGCATCGGTCTGGCCATGGCGGATCATCACGAAGGCGCTGCGCTGCCGGATCACAGGCTGCACCTTTCGTGCAGCACCAGCTGGGCGTCAAAGCGGGGTTCCAGCAGGTAATCCTCGGGCCGGCTGGAGAACAGCGGCGCAAAGCGGCGCGCGCCAAGACGGCGGATCATTTCGATCTGGTCGCCCAGCGGCGGGTGCACGTTCCAGCGCAGGAAGCGCCCGCCCTGCGAGGCGATGGCGCGGGCATGGGCGGTCATATGGCCGGTGAACAGCACCACCGCGTCATGGCCCAGCCTTCCGGCATCGCGCCAGTCCTGCACCATCCGCCAGGACATGCCGGCATCGGCATTCGGCGTGTCGCAGACCAGGTACTGCGCCGCGGGGTCGAAAGGCTTGTTCAGCAACGGCGCCAGCTGGTCGGCGCCCTCGGCCAAGCTGCCGCTGAGCAGCGCCCCGGCCACGGCATCGCGGCAGGCCTCGTCGAAGGACACATCGCCGTGCCGGTAAAGGTGCAGCGCCAGTTCGCCGGCCCGCCCCGAGGGCGGCACCGGGAACAACAGCTGATGCCCGCGCAGTTGGCTGAGCGCGCGGTCCAGCGCGGTCTTGCGCGCCGCCTGGGTGACATCGTCCAGGTGATAAGAGGCGTCGATCATCGCGGTGGCCGCGCCGGGCGGGGTGTCGAAGGCGAACCAGTCGGATTCCTCGGACCAGTCGCCGGAATAGAAAAACCCGTCGCCCAGATCCAGGTGCATCCAGACCCCGCCAAGCGCGTGGCCGTTGCGCCCGGTGGTCACCCGAACCCCGGCAATTTCGGTGACACCGCGTTCGGGCAGGTCGTGCACCCGGGCGGCGGGCGGCAGCGCGCGGGCGGTCTGCGGGGTGCAATGGATCGGCAGGCCGGCGGCGATGGCATGGGCGGCGCCGCCGATATGGTCGATGTGATCATGGCTGATCAGCACCCGGTCGGCGCCGTCCAGCCAGGCCGGGACAAAGGGCGAGGTCGCCTCGGGGCCGACGCCGACATCGAGAATCCAGGTCTCGGTGCCGGTCCACAGCCGCAGGCAGGCCGGGCCCTTTTCGCCGAGGCCGGATTGCACTTCGATCCAGGGTTCGGCGGTTACGTCGGTGTCACGCATCTGCCAGTGCCCGCGCCATCAGGGTTTCGCCTTCGGGATCGTGAAACGCCCAGGGCTCGCGCAGGCTGAGGCCCAGGGTCTCGCCCACCTGCGCGCGCTGGGTCGAAAAGGCCGACAGTGTCTCGCCTTCGGCCTCGAGCGCCAGGCGGAACCGGCCGCCAAGATAGGTGCAGCCGCTCACCCGCGCGCGCAGCGGGGCGGAATCGGACAGGGTGATGTTTTCCGGCCGGAGGCTGACATAGTTCGGCGTCGGGGTTTCGGTGCGGGCGGTAACCTCCTGCCCAAGGACCTGCATGCGCAGGCGGCCTTGCCCGGCCTGGCCCATCGGGCGCGCGGCGATCACCGCGCCTTCGCCGACGAAGCCGGCGACAAAACAGTTGGACGGTTCGCGATACAGCAGTTCGGGCGGCGCAAATTGCCGGATGCGGCCGGATTCCATCACCGCGACACGGTCGGCCAGCGCCAGCGCCTCGCCCTGGTCATGGGTGACATAGACCATGGTCGCGCCGGTGCGCCGGTGGAACATGCGGAACACGTCCTGCATCGAGGCGCGCAACGCCAGGTCGAGATTGGCCAGCGGTTCGTCCAGCAGCACGGCGCGCGGCTCGAACACCAGGCAGCGGGCCAAGGCAACCCGCTGACGCTGGCCGCCTGACAGCTGCGCCGGCATCCGGTCGGCAAAGGCGGTCAGCCCGGTCAGGTTCAGCGCCTCGGCGACGCGCCTGTCGCGCTCGGCCCGGGGGCGGCGGCGCACTTCCAGCGGATAGGCGACATTGCCGGCCACCGTCTTGTGCGGCCAGAGCGCGTAGGACTGGAAGACGATGCCGATCTCGCGCTCTTCCGGCGGCACAAAGCGGGCGGGGTCGGCCATCACCGCGCCGCCCAGCGTGATGCTGCCGGCATCGGGCCGGTCGAACCCTGCGGTCAGCCGCAACAGCGTGGTCTTGCCGCAGCCCGAGGGGCCCAGCAGCGCGACGAACTCGCCCGCGCGGATCCCGGCGGTGATATCGTCCAGCGCCGGGGCGCCGCCAAAACTTTTGGTGACGCCGCTAAAGTTCAGCTCTGCCACGGGATGACTCCTTTCGGGAAATGTTTCGCACTGGCCTGCACCAGGCCCATCAGCAGCACGATCAGCAGGACGATGGACATCGCCAGCGCCGAGGCCATCACGGTTTCGCCGCTGTCTTCCAGGTTGTAGATCACCACGCCCAGGGTTTCGGTGCCCGAGGACCACAGCAGCGCGGAGACCGTGAGTTCGTTGACGGCGGTCAGGAACACCAGGATCGCCCCGGCCGCCGCCGAGGGCGCCGCCAGCGGCAGGACGATGGTACGCAGCCGCCGGCCCAGCCGGGCGCCGGTGCTGGCCGCCGCCTCTTCCATCGCCGGGTCCATCTGGCCGACGCTGGCCTGGATCGGGCGCAGCATCACCACGAAAAACCGCGCCAGGTAGGCCAGCAGGATGATCCAGATTGTGCCGTACAGCGTCAGGTCGGTGAAGGGCAGGTTGATGAAGGCCAGGATGCAGGCGATCGACAGCACCACGCCGGGCAGCGCATAGGGCAGATCGATCAGCGCGTCGAGCGCGCGGCTGATCCGGCTGGGCCGGCGCTCCATCAGCCAGGCCAGCGGCAGGCAGACCGCCATCAGCAGCGCCGCCGCAAGGCTGGCCAGCATCAGCGAATTGGCATAGGCGCGGGTGGTCACCGGCTGGACGAACAGCACCTCGCGCCAGGCTTTCAGCGTTGCGGTGTCAAAGGACAGCCTGGCGCCATAGGCCGGGATCAGCGAGGTGACCAGAAGCGCCACCAGCGGCAGCACCAGGATCGCCGCGATAAACAGCCACAGGGCGATCTCGGCCGGGGTGCGGAACCGGCCCAGCGTCAGCGCCAGCGGGGTGCCGGACAGGCCGACCAGGCCATAGCCGCCGCGCGACAGTACGAAGCGGGACAGCAGAACCCCGGCAATGGCCACCGCGCCGATCAGCAGCGACAGCACCGCGACCTCGGGCAGCACGCTGGGCCCCAGGCCGACCAGGCGTTGGTAGATCAGCGTCGGCAGCGTCGAATAGCCGGCGGGAATGCCCAGCATCGCCGGAATGCCGAAATTGCCCAGGGCGGTCACAAAGGCCATCGCCGCCCCGGCGATCAGCGACGGCAGCGACAGCGGCAGCACGATCTGGGCCCAGACCCGAACGGTGCCGGCGCCGGACATGCGCGCCGCCTCGACCAGATCGGCGGGGATCATCCGCAGCCCGGCGCGCAGGGTCAGGAACACCAGCGAGGCATGCTGGATGCCCAGCAGCAGGATGATGCCACCGGGGGAATAAAACGGTTGCGGGCTGCCCAGCGGCGGCGCCAGGCCGATCATCTTCAACAGCACCGAGGATGGTCCGGCCATCTGCATCCAGGCCAGCGCGGTGATCTGCGGCGGGATCATCATCGGCACCATCAGGCAGAACACCAGCGCGCCCTTGCCGCGAATATCAGTGAGGGCCACCAGGAAGGCGAAACTGGCGCCGATCAATACGGAAATCACCGTGCCCCCGACGGCAGTTATCAGCGAATGGGTCAGCGCGGTTGCGGTGCTGTCGCGGGTCAGAACGGTGCTCAGATGCTCGGTCGTAATGCCCTCGCCAAAGCCGATCCCTTCCAGCAACAGGCGCAGCACCGGCCCCAGCGCGATCAGCGCGACGGGAACCAGGATCAACGGCAACAGCCGGTCCGCGGACCGGCTGCCACCGAGGCGAGGCGAGGCCACGCTCATTCGACGCCGAAGATCTCGGCGAAACGGTTCTTGTTGGCCTCGGTATCGGCCAGCGCCTTGGCCGGGTCGAAGTTCATCAGGGTGATCTCGTCACGCGAGGGGAAGCCTTCGGGGCTGGGCATACCGTTGCGGGCCGGGATATAGCCCATCTCGACGACCAGTTGCTGGCCGGCTTCGCTGAGCAGGAAGTCGACGAATTTCTGCGCCGCGTCCATGTTGTCGGCGGTGGACAGGATGGCAACCGGCTCGGTCACATAGGACACGCCCTCTTCGGGGAACACGAACTCGACCGGCGAGCCTTCGGCCTTGGCGCGCAGCGCCATGAAGTCGACCAGCACGCCATAGGGCTTTTCGCCCGAGGCGACGGCCTTGAAGGTGCCGCCATTGCCGCCCTCGGCCTGGGTCTTGTTGCCGGCGAGGTCGACATAATAATCCCAGCCCAGACCGTCGGTTTCGGTCAGGGTGGCCAGGTGGATCAGCGCGGCGCCGGAATAGAGCGGCGACGGCATCGCGACAAGGCCGGCCATCTCGGGCTTGGCCAGGTCGGCCCAGGAGGTCGGCACGCTGTCGGCGCCGGTGTTGTAGACGATGCCGGTGGTGATCAGCTTGGTCGAGTGATAGTAGCCCTCGGCGCTGTACAGCGCGCTGTCATAGGCGGCGCTTTCGGGCGAGGCATAGGCGGCCAGGTGCCCGGCCTGCGCCATGCCTTCTAGCGTCACGGTGTCGGCGATCAGCAGCACGTCGGGCTGGGCGGCGCCGGCTTCGATCTCGGCGGTCAGGCGCGCCATCAGCTTGGTGGTGCCGTCGCGCACCCAGTCCACTTCGATTCCGGGGTTTGCGGCCATAAAGGCATCAACGGTTTTCTGCGCGTCGGCATTGGGTTGCGAGGTGTACAGAGTCAGTGTTTCGGCGGCGGCCAGCGTCGGCAGGGCCAGCGCGCAGACGGTGGCAAGAAGGGTACGGGGCATGGGGCTCTCCAGCGTGAGATGAGTTTTCGTCCGAAAGCGGGAATCTTCCTGTCGCCCTTGGACAACGCCCCTCTAGAGGCGCGGCGTGACAGCCATGTGACACTGGAAAAATTCATGGGGAGAAACACAAACCTGTAATATTCTGCGCCTAGGACAAGCGCCAAGAACATCGCAACGAAGGTTCGAACGAAAATGACACAAACTGAAACGGCCCGGCGGCGCGACCGGATTGTGAACCTTCTGTCCACCTATGGAGAGCTGTCGGCCACGGCGCTGTCGGACATGCTCGGGGTGACGGTGCAGACGCTGCGCTCGGATCTGCGGGCGCTGGACGATGCGCGCGTGGTGCGGCGCCGTCACGGCGGTGCCATGCTGGCCAGTGCGACGGAAAATATCAGCTATCAGCCGCGCCTTGCGGTGTCGAGGGACGAAAAGGACCGGATCGGCACCGCGGTGGCCGGCCTGATCCCCGACGGCGCCTCGCTGGCGCTGGGGACCGGCACCACGGTCGAGGCGGTGGCCCGGTCGCTGACCGGGCATGCGCGGCTGACGGTGGCAACCAACAACATCCACGCGGTGCTGGCGCTGCGGTCGGCGCAGGACATTTCGCTGCTGCTGGCCGGCGGCAAGGTGCGGCTGCGCGACCTGGATCTGATCGGCGCCGAAAGCGCCGAGTTCTTCGCCGGCTTGCGTCTGGAATACACCATCTTCAGCGTCGGCGGCCTGTCGCCCGCGGGCGACCTGCTGGATTTCAACCTGGACGAGATCCGCGCCCGCAAGGCCATTGCCGCCGCCGGGCAGCAGCGGATCCTGGTGATCGACCACGCCAAGATCGGCCGCCCGGCACCGCATGCCTGGGGCAGGCTGCAGGAGATCGACCTGGTGGTTTGCGGCGGCACCCTGCCGCCAGAGCTGAAGGCGGATGCCACTGCCCGGGGCGCGCAGGTGATCGAAGTTTAGGCCGGGCCGGCGGCGCCAATCACGACATTTGCAAGAAATCAGCCTGAGAAAGCCGAGGTCTGGCCGGGTTTCGGGCAGTCGGGGCTTGGCCGCGCGGGCGGTGCGGCTATGATCGCGGCCGATCCTCAGCCCGATCGCTCGGGCTGAACCCGTTCTTCAACTATCCAATGGCCTTCCCGAATGACGACAGCACCCTCCCTGAAACCTCTGCGTATCGCCAACCATCTGGGCCCCGAAATCAGCGCGGTGCTTGCCGCGCATCCTTCGGCGCCCGAGGTTGTGGATTTCTACAAGGGGCACCCGGTCTGGGACCTGCCGGACGGTATCGATGCCTTGGTGACCGGAGCGCATTTGTGGAAAGGCGCGCCCGAGGGCGTGTCGATTCCCAAAAGTCTGCGCTGGGTGCAAAGCGTTTCCGCCGGGGTCGAGACCTACCCCCCGTCGCTTCTGGCAGACCGGGTGGTGACCTGCGGGCGCGGCCTGACCGCCGTGCCGATCGCCGAATATGTCCTGTCGGCCATCGTGCATGACCGCAAGCCATTTGCCCCGCTGGTGGTGCAGGACAGCGGGTGGGGCAGCTTCAAGGAGGGCGATGGCCTGCCGCTGCTGGCGGGGCAGACCGTGGGCCTTGTTGGCTTTGGCGCGATCAACCAGGAGGTCGCGAAACGCGCGCGGGCCTTTGACATGCGGGTGCTGGCCACCCGGCGCGGCGCATGGTCCGGCGCATCCGGGGGCGTGGAGCCGCGCCCGGATGCCGCGGCGGTGGCGGCCGAGTCCGATTATCTGGTGGTGGCGGTGCCCTCGACGCCGCAAACCCGCGGCATGATCGGCGCCGAGTTGTTTGCCGCCGCGCGCGAGGGCCTGCACCTGATCAACGTGGCGCGCGGCGCGCTGGTGGATCAGGAGGCGCTGCTGCAGGCGCTGAAATCCGGGCGGCTGCGCCGCGCCACGCTGGATGTGACCGACCCCGAGCCGCTGCCCGATGGCCATCCGCTGTATCACCATCCCGCGGTCACCATCACGCCGCATATCTCGTGGAAGGACGGCAACGGTATGGCGCCGTTCAAGGACCAGCTGCTGAGAAATCTCGACGCCTGGCTGGCGGGAGGGCGCGACATGATCAACCGGGTCGATCCGGAACGCGGGTACTGAAGATGCCGGCCACGCGCTATACCATGTCGCATTGGGGCACCTACGAAATTCACCAGGGCCGACGCGGACCGCGCCTGAAGGGGCTGGAGGCCGACCCGGATCCCAGCCCGATCGGTCTGCACATGCTGGCGCCGGAAATCGCCGCCAGCCGTGTCCGGCGCCCGGCGATCCGCCAGAGCTGGCTGGAGCAGGGCCCCGGCGCGCGCCCCGACCTGCGCGGCCGCGAGGCCTTTGTCGAGGTCGACTGGGACACCGCCTTTGCCCTGGTCGGGAATGAGTTGGACCGGGTGCGGCGCGACCATGGCAACGCGGCAATCTTTGGCGGCTCCTATGGCTGGGCCTCGGCCGGCAGGTTCCATCACGCGCAGAGCCAGCTGCACCGGTTTCTGAACACGATCGGCGGTTATGTCGCCCATCGCGACAGCTATTCGCTGGCGGCGGCCAGCGTGCTGTTGCCGCATGTCGTGGCGCCGATGCACTGGCTGATGACCCATCACAACAGCTGGGACGATCTGGCGGAAAACTGCGATCTTTTCCTGACCTTCGGCGGGGTTCCGGCGAAAAACGCCCAGGTCAGCCAATCCGGGGTTGGGCGGCACCACCTGCGCGCGGGGCTTCGGCAGATGGCGTCGGCGGGGGTCGAGTTTGTCAATGTCTCGCCGGTGGCGTCGAACCTGGAAACCGGCGGCCCGGTGGACTGGATCCCGGTGCGCCCCGGTGGGGACACCGCGCTGATGCTGGCGCTGGCCCATGAATTGCACCGGCTGGGCGCGCATGACACCGCGTTCCTGCAACGTTACTGCACCGGCTGGGAGCGGTTCGAACCCTATCTCACCGGCGCGGCCGACGGCACGCCCAAGACCGCCGATTGGGCGGCGCCGCTGTGTGCGGTGCCGGCCGATCGCATCCGCGCGCTGGCGGCGCGGATGGTGGGCAAGCGGGTGATGATCAACAGCGCCTGGGCGCTGCAGCGCGCCCAACATGGCGAACAGCCGTTCTGGATGGTGGTGACACTGGCCGCGATGCTGGGCCAGATCGGGTTGCCCGGCGGCGGCTTTGGCGTCGGCTATGGCGCCGAAAACATGCTGGGCAGTCCGCACGCCCAGCTGAAAGGCCCCAGCCTGCCGCAGGGCCGCAACCCGGTTTCTGCCTTCATCCCGGTGGCGCGCATTGCCGATATGCTGCTGAATCCCGGGGCCGCGTTCCGCTATGACGGGGCCGAGTACCGCTATCCCGATATCCGGCTGATCTATTGGGCCGGTGGCAACCCCTATCATCACCACCAGGATCTGGCGCGGCTGGAACGGGCCTGGCAAAAGCCCGATACCATCATCGTGCATGAACAGGCCTGGACCGCAACCGCGCGCCGTGCCGATATCGTGCTGCCGGTCTCGATGAGCCACGAGCGCGCCGATATCGGCTATGCGACGCTGGATTCGGTGCTGGTGGCAACCCAGCCGGTCTGTCCTCCGGTGGGCGCGGCAAAAAGCGATTACGAGATCTTTTCCGGCATTGCCGCGCAGATGGGGGTGGCGGACCGGTTCACCGAGGGGCGCAGCACCGCCGAGTGGCTGCGGCATCTGTATGACGAACTGCGCCCGCATTGGGCCGAGGCCGGTATCGTGCTGCCGGATTATGACAGCTTCGTCGATCGCGGCCTGTTCGACCTGTCCGACCGGGCGCCGCACACACGGATCATGCTGTCCGAGTTCCGCGCCGACCCGCAGGCCAACCCCCTGTCCACCCCGTCGGGCCGCATCGAGATTTTTTCCGAGACCATCGCGGCGATGGACCTGCACGATTGCAAGGGGCATCCGATGTGGCTTGCGCCGCGCGAATGGCTGGGCGGCGGCGATCAGACCTATCCGCTGCACCTGATCTCGGATCAGCCGGAACGCCGCCTGCACAGCCAGCTGGACCCGTCCCCACACAGCCGGGGTGGCAAGATCGCCGGCCGCGAGGCCGCCGCGTTGCACCCGGACGAGGCGGCCCGGCGCGGGCTGGTGCACGGCCAGGTGGTCGAGGTGTTCAACGCGCGCGGCCGCTGCCTGGCCGGGCTGTCGATCGATCCCGGCGTGGCGCCGGGATGCTTGCGGCTGGCCACCGGAGCCTGGTTCGACCCCGATCCGGAAACCGGGCTGGAGCGGCACGGCAATCCCAACGTGCTGACGGCGGATGTGCCCGCCTCGGAGCTGAGCCAGGGCTGCAGCGCGCATAGCTGTCTTGTCGATCTGCGGGCAGCGCAGGACCTATCGCCGGTCAAAGCGTTCGATGGGCCGGAATTTGCAACCGCACCTGCGCCCGGCTAACCTGGGCGCCTAGCCCCGCAGTAACGCCTCGACCAGGCCGGCGACGTCCAGGATCATCCGGTCGGCATACCAGCCGCCCATGATCTGTAACCCGATGGGCAGGCCCTCGGCGCTGTGGCCGCAGGGCATCGAGATCGCCGGGTGTCCGGTCAGGTTCAGCGGGTAGGTAAACGGATACCAGGCGCCGCGGATGGTGCCGCGATTGCCCGCGACCTCGACCTCGCCCGCGGTGTCCAGCGCGATCGGGATCGCCGGCGCGGTCAGCACCGGCGAGACGATGACATCGAAGCGGTCCAGCGCCTGCTGCAGCAGGCGGAAAAACCGCGTGCGCTCGTAACTCGCCGCCGAGAGCTGGTTCGCGTCCAGCCGCGCGCCTTCGTTGATGCGCACCAGCAGCGTCGAGTCGAGCGCATTGCCGTATTGCGCCAGATAGGGGCCGACCCGCGTGGAGAGGCCGGCGCGCAGCACGGTGAGGAAGCTCTCTTCCATTCCCTTGAAATCCAGGTCGATCTCTTCGACCTCGGCGCCCTCCGCCGCCATCGCCTCCACCGCGGCGCGGGTCGCCGCCGCGACCTCGGGATCGACCTGCGCGCCACCATGCGGCAGCCAGCCGACGCGCAGGCCGCGCAGCTCAGAGATCCGGGGTTCGGGGGGCAGCACCGCCTGCCCGTAGGGATCCATCCGGTCGAAACCAGCCATCGCTTTGAAGAACAGCGCGGTATCGGCTACGTCGCGTGCCATCGGGCCGACATAGGAATTGGCGCCGAACAGGTCGGGAAGCTGCAGGTGCGGGATCATGCCCAGCGTCGCCTTGAGCCCGACAATGCCGCAGCAGGCGGCGGGAATGCGGATCGATCCGCCGCCATCCGAGCCAATCGACAGCGGCCCCATCCCGGCCGCCACCGCCACCGCCGAGCCGCTGCTGGAGGCGCCGGGTGTCCGGTCCGGATGGGTCGGGTGCAGGGTGCGCCCCGATACCGGCGAGGTCGCTTCGGGCTTGTGCCCGAATTCCGGCGTGGTGGTCTTGCCGATCATGATGCCGCCGGCGGCGCGGGCCCGGGCGACCGACACCGCATCTTCGGGCGGGACGAACTGTTCGAAGATCTTCGAGCCCTGGGTGGTGCGCACCCCGGCGGTGTTCACCAGATCCTTGACCGAGAAGGGCACGCCATGCAGCGGCCCCACGTCATCGCCGCGCCTGACCGCCGCCTCGGCCGCCTGCGCCTCGATGCGGGCGCGTTCGGCACTGACGGTGACAAAGGCGTTGAGCTCGGCGCGTTCCTCGATCCGCTGCAGGACGGCCTCGACCGCCTCGACCGGGGAAATCCGGCGCGCGGCAATCTCGGCCGCCAGGGCCACGGCGCTCAGGTCGGCAATCTCGGTCACGGCAGGTCCTTTCGGTTGTCTCAGATCATGTTGCGGCCGCCATTGATGGCGATGGTCTGGCCGGTGATGAACCGGGCCTCGTCCGAGGCCAGATAGGCCACCAGCCCGCCGACCTCGGCCGGGGTGGCGATGAATCCGGCAGGGGTGGCGGCGACCAGCGCGTCAAGGGTGGCGCGCGGGATGTGATTATGTGCCTCGGTGGCGATGGCGCCGGGGCAGACCGCGTTCACCGTTACCCGGTGCGGCGCCAGCTCCTGCGCCAGTGCGCGGGTAAAGCCGATAATCCCCATCTTGGCGGCGGCGTAATCGGCCAGGCGCAGATCGCCGGACAGCGCCGCGTCGCTGGACATGTTGATGATGCGGCCGCTGCCGCGCGCGCGCATCCCCGGCGCGATCCGGCGGCAGGCGCGCATGGTCGCGATCAGGTTGATCTCGGTGACAAAGCGCCAGACCTCTTCCTCGCTGTCGCAGAACAGCCCGGCGCGTTCGCGCCCGCTTTGCCCCAGATTGTTGAACAGGATGTCAACCGGACCGAACGCGGACTCGGCCTTGGCCAGCGCGGCGGCCAGCGCGGCGCCGTCGGTGCCGTCGAATTCCAGCGACAGCCAGCCCGCCGCCGCCTCGTCGGGGCGTTCGGCGCGGTTCAGGTCGAACACCGCGACGCTGGCGCCTTCCGCCGCCAGCCGCGTGGCGGTGGCCAGGCCGATGCCGCCGGCCCCGCCGGTGACAATTGCCGTCTTTCCCGTGAACCGCTGCATCTTAGACCTCAGTGAAAGCTGCGCCCGCCATCGACCGCGAGGGCGACGCCGGTGATGTACGAGGCGGCGGGGCTGGCCAGGAAGACAATCGCCTCGGCCAGTTCATCGGGTTCGGCCACCCGTTTCAGCGGATAGCGTTGCCGGATCTCGTTCAGCCGCGCGGCCGGATCCGCAGCCTCTTGGTACGAGGTAGCAAACAGCGCGGTCTGCACCGCGCCGGGGCAGACCGCGTTGACCCGGATCCGTTCGTCGGCCCAATCCAGCGCCAGCGATTTCGACAGCATGATCAGCCCCGCCTTGGACGAGGTATAGGCGGCCCGGTCGGGGATCGGCCGCAGCCCGGCGGCCGAGGCGATGTTGACGATCGCGGCGTGTTCGGACCGGGCCAGCCAGGGGTAGGCCGCCCGCGCCGCCCGCATCGGGCCGGTCAGGTTGACCTCCAGCACCTGGTTCCATGCCTCATCCGGCACGCTTTCGCTGGGCGCCTCCAGGTCGATGCCGGCGCTGTTGACCAGGATGTCCAGCCCGCCCAGGGCCGCGGCCGCGTCGCCGATGGCGGCGGTCAGCCCGGCGGCATCGGTCAGGTCGGCGATAAACTCCAGCGCCGCGCCCTGCGGGCAGGGGCTGCGGTCGATCACCGCGACCCTGGCGCCCTGGGTCATCAGCTTTTGCGCGGTGGCCCAGCCGATGCCGGCGGCACCGCCGGTAACAATGGCCTTCAGCCCGGCCAGCCCGGTCA
Source organism: Pseudooceanicola lipolyticus (assembly GCF_002786325.1). GTDB lineage: Bacteria > Pseudomonadota > Alphaproteobacteria > Rhodobacterales > Rhodobacteraceae > Pseudooceanicola_C > Pseudooceanicola_C lipolyticus. Next base: position 12,285 of record NZ_PGTB01000032.1, read on the forward strand.
TGCCGCAACCTTCAGCCGCGGCGCCATATCCGCGGCGATCTGGTCGCAGCGGCCGATCCACACCTTGTCGTGTTTCAGGATGTGCTGGATGAACCGGTCTAGCAGGATGGCGCCCGAGGGCTGGCCGATGAATTCGGGATGGCAGGCCAGGACCATCATCCGGTCCTCGGCATAAAGCGTGTCGAATTCCCAGCTCCAGGTGTCCAGCACCTGCGGCGGCGAGGTGATGGTGCGGCCCGGCAGGATCTTGGCGAACTGGAAATAGGGGCTGTCGGTGTTGATATAGCGGAACGGCAGTTCGACACAGTCGATCTGTTCGCCGCGCACCTTCAGCATATAGGGTGCATCGTCGTCGAAGAAGTTCGAGGAATAGGCAAAGCCGTATTCCTTGATCAGGTCCATCGTCACATCCGTCACCTCGGCGGCGGGCGAGCGCCAGCCGCGCGGTGCCTGCCCGGTGGCCTTGATGATCGCCTGCTGCGCCAGTTCCATCTCTTCGCGCTCTTCCTCGGGGGAGAGGGTCACGATCCAGCGATGCGTGTGGCTGTGATGGGCGATCTCGTGGCCCTCTTTCAGCAGCGCCTCGATCACCTCGGGATGGGCTTCGACCACCAGGCCGGGCACGAAGAAGGTGGACTTGATGTCATAGCGGCGCAGCACGTCCATCACCCGCCAGACGCCGCGTTTCCAGCCATAGGCGCCCTGGCTCATCAGGATCGGGCGCGTGTGCGCCTCGGGGTCGCGGGCGGTCCACATCGTCTCGCAGTCGAGATCGAAGGTCAGCATCATCGGGAAGCCGTGGGAGGAGAAGCTCATGGGAGGGGTTCCAGTTTGCCTGTGTCAGAAAAAGCGCGAGAACGAGACCCATTTCTGCGCGAGGATCAGGGCGATGGCGGTGCCCGCCACCAGCAGCGTCGAGGCCGCGGCGATCGACGGATCGACGCCATGTTCGACCGAGGCGAAGATCTTCACCGGCAGGGTCGACTGGCGCGGGGTCAGAAGAAAGATGGTCACCGGCACGTTGTCCAGCGAGGTGACGAAGGAGAAAATTGCCCCTGCCACCAGACCGGGTTTGAGCAGTGGCAGCGTCACCAGCCGGAAGGCGGTAAAGCCCGAGGCGCCCAGCACATGCGCGGCCTCTTCGATCTGCGGGTTGATCCCGGTCAGCGACGACATCGCCGAGCGGACCACATAGGGTAAGGTGATCAGCGTATGCGCCAGCAGCAGCACGAAGGGCTGGCCGCGCAGGCCCAGCAGCGACACGTATTGCAGCAGCGCGACACCGATCACCACGGCGGGAAACACCAGCGGCGCCATCACCGCCGACAGGATCGCGTCGCGGAACGGCACCAGCCGGTGATGCAGCGCATAGCTGGCCGCGGTGCCCAGGATCAGAGACAGCGCGGTTGCTCCGGTTGCCAGCCACAGGCTGGTCCAGATCGCGCGCATATAGCGGGAATCGCTCAGCACGAAGTCGAACCAGCGCAGGGTCCAGCCCTGCGGCGGCACGGTGAGATAGCTGGTATCCGAGAACGAGGCGAGCACCACCACCACGGTCGGCGCGTTCATGTAAAGCAGGATCAGCACCGCCACCAGCGACAGCAGCCACGAGGGTTTGCGCGCGATCATGCGGTGATCCCCCGTGTCAGATAGGCCGCCACCCGGTTCGCCGACCAGATCAGCGCCAGCGCGATGAAGGTCAGCACAAAGGCCAGCGCCGCGCCCGCGGGCCAGTTCAGGTTGGTCATGAACTCGTCATAGATCTGGGTGGCCATCACCCGGTAGGTCGGCCCGCCCAGCATCCGGGGCGTCACCAGCGCCGAGATCGACAGCACGAACACCAGGATCGACCCGGTGATGATGCCGGGGCTGGCCAGCGGCACGGTGATGGTGAAAAACACCCGCATCCGCGAAGACCGCAGCGTCAACGCCGCCGCCTCGACATCGGTGGGGATGTTCTGCAGCGCCGGCACCAGCAGCAGCACCATGAACGGCAGATAGATCTGCACCAGCCCGATGATCACCCCGGTGAGGTTGAACATCAGGTCCAGCGGCTGGGCGATCAGCCCGGCAGTCAGCAGCGTCTCGTTGATCACGCCGCGCGGCGACAACAGCACCATCCAGCCGAACGAGCGCACCACGATGTTGCAGAGCAGCGGGAAGATCACCAGCAGGATCGCCAGCGTCTGCACCATCGGGCCGACCCGCAGGATGAACAGCGCCAGCGGAAAGCCGATGACCAGACATAACAGCGTCACCCCCAGCCCCAGCGCCAGGGTGCGCAGGATGATTTCCAGATAGAACCAGTCGCCCAGCACGCCGATATAGTTGGACAGGGTCCAGTCGGTGCCGATGCCCTGCATGCCGGAATAGTCCCGCAGGCTCAGCATTGCCATGATGACGGTGGGGGCCAGGAACCCGGCGAGGATCAGCACCGTCGCCGGGCCGATCAGGCCCGCCCCGGCCGAACGTCTGCGGGTCATGCCGCGCCCTCCTCGGGGGCGACGAACACCCGGTCCGCCGGGATCGTCAGCACCACGCCAGTGCCGGTGGGCAGATCGGCCTGGTTGCCGCGCGAGGGCACCCGCACCATCACCTCGGGCCCACCGGTCAGCGCCACGATATATTGCACCGAAGCGCCTTCGAAGATGCGCAGCACGATCTTGCCCGGCAGGCCCTGGGCCTGCCCTTCGGGCGCCAGTGCCAGGTCTTCCTGGCGCAGGGTGACGCGCACGCGGCTGCCCGCGCCCTGCGTGGCGCGGCTGCTGGGCAGGTGCAGCCCCGGCGCCAGTTCGACGGCGCCGTCGCAGAGCACGCCGCTCAGCTTGTTGGGGCTGCCGACAAAGCCCGAGACAAAGCCGTTGGCGGGGTTGAAATACACCTCTTCCGGGGTGGCGAACTGCTGGATATTGCCGCCCGACATCAGGCAGATCCGGTCGGACAGCGACATCGCCTCGTGCTGGTCATGGGTGACGAAGAGCGAGGTCAGCTTCAGCTCCGCTTGCAGGCGCTTGATCTCGATCTGCATCTCTTCGCGCAGCTGCGCGTCGAGGTTGGACAGCGGTTCGTCGAACAGCAGGATCGCCGGGCGCGGCGCGACCGAACGGGCCAGCGCCACGCGCTGTTGCTGGCCGCCCGACAGTTGCCGCGGAAACCTATCGGCCAGCGCGGCCAGCCGCACCTGGTCCAGCGCCTCGCCCACCCGCGTTTTCAGATCGGCGCCCTTGATGCCCTGGCGGCGCAGCCCGAAGGCGACATTCTCGAACACGGTCATATGCGGAAACAGCGCGTAGGACTGGAACACCAGCCCGACATTGCGCCGGTTTGCTGGCCGCGTTGTGACATCCTCGTCACCAAACAGGATTTGCCCGCCGGTGGGCTCCAGCAGCCCGGCGATCATCCGCAGGATCGTTGTCTTGCCGCAGCCCGATGGCCCCAGCAGCGACACAAGCTGTCCCGGTTCGACGTCCAGCGAGACCGCGTTGACGATGGTCGCGGTGTCATAGCGTTTGGTGAGGTTTCTGAGGGATAGGGATGTCACAGAGCTCTCCGTTTATGCGCGGGGGCCGGGCATGGCCTCTCGGGTCCGGGGCGCAGCCAGGGCGCCCCGGAAGATGTTAGCCGGATTCCCAATAACCGGGTGATCAGTTGGTGATTTCCCGCTGCCAGCGCGCGCGCCAGTCGCCCACATTGGCCGCGATCTTTTCCGGATCGGGGAAATACAGCTTGCCGAACATCTCGGGCGGCACCGCATTGGCGGCGGCGCCGTCCAGCGTGACATTGGTGTTGACCGGGCCGGCATACATGTTTTCGGCGAAACATTTCTGCACCTCGGCCGACAGCGCGCCGTCGACATAGGCATAGGCGCCGTCGGGATTGGCCGCGCCTTCGGGGATCACCATCGTCACCTTGATGCCGATGGCGCCCTCTTCGGGATAGGCGATCGCCACCGGGATGCCGGCATCGGCGGCCGAGGCGGCACGGTCGGGATACCAGGGCGCAATCGAGATCTCGCCGCGTTCGAACATCGAGATGATCTGGTCGGCCTGGGTGTAATAGGCTTTCACGTTCGGCGCGATCTTGGCAATCGCCTCAAAGCCGGGGTCCAGGTTGTCGATATCGCCGCCGTTCAGCAGCGCCGCGGCGATCAGGAAATGCACGCCCGCGGTGCCCGCGATATCGGGCAGCGCCACCTTGCCATTGGCGGCCTGTTCGAACACATCCGCCCAGCTGTCCGGCGGCGTGTCGAAATCGGCCGGGTTATAGGCCAGCGCGGTGGCGCCCCATTGGTACTGGACAAAATGGTCATCCGCGCCAAAGGCACCATCGACCAGCTCGCCGGCATGGCTGAGCTTGGACTTGTCCAGCTGCTGCAGCAGGTTTTCGGCGGCCAGCTGGGCGGCGAAGGAATTGTCGATATAGACGACATCGAAATCGCTGTCGCCGCCGGTGGCGCGGACCATCGCGGCGAATTGCGACGAGCTGCCTTCCTGCACGATCACGGTGTCGCCGGTGGCGGTTTCGAACGGCGCGATGTGGCAGGTCTGTGCCGCCCGGCCAAAGCTGCCACCGAACATGCCGACGACAAGGTCATCTGCCTGGACCGCCTGGCTGCCGGCGGTCAGCGCGGCAATCGCGGTCGTCGCTGTCAAGAATCTGGTCATGATCTTCCCCGTTGTTGGTTCGTAGCCTCAGAGTGGCGAAGTCGGGGCGTTACGTCCAGAACTATCTTTAGATAAAGCTACATCTAAGAAGTTTAAAAGATTTATCGGCGTGCCAAGCGGTTTGACGCACTGGAATCCGCCTCAGCCGTGGCGAATCGAATTGACCAGAAGCATCTTGCGCAGCAGCTGTTCCAGCGTGGCGCGCTCGTCTTCGCTCAGCATCCGGATAAAATCGACTTCGGCCGCGGCCTGGGCCGGCATCGCCTGGTCAGTCAGCGCCTTGCCGGCTTCGGTCAGTTCCACCCGCACGCCGCGCCCGTCGCTGGGATCTTCGACACGGCGGATAAAACCCTGCTTTTCAATCCGGGCCAGCTGGTTCGACAGGCCGCCCGAGGACACCAGCAGCGTGGCCTGCAAGGTCTTTGGGGTCAGCGCATAGGGCGGCCCCGAGGCGCGCAGGGTCGCAAGAATGGCATAGGTCGGATATTTCACCCCGAATTGCGCACTGACCGTGCTCATCCGGTTGCCCACCATTTCGCCCAGGCGCATCAGCCGCCCGGTGATTTCCTTGCCCGAGGTATCGAGATCGGGCAGTTCGGTGTTCCACCAAGCGATGCCGCGATCGGCAAGGTCTTTCTCCTTCTCGATTTCGAATGACATGCTCTGGTCTCCGACAATTTCTTTTGCGAAAGATTATTTTCGCTTTTATTTCTGATATTCGCTTTCTAATCCGGCAGGGTTCCGGCTGCAAGTCCGCCCCCCGGCAGGGCTGGGATCGTGGGGACCGGCGGCTAAGTTTCGGGCAGATAGGCCTGTACGTTCTTCAGCGTACGCAGCACAAAGCTGGACCGGGTGTGGCGGATGCCGCGCACCTTGTAGAGCTTTTCGCGCAGAAACGCCTCGTAGCCCTTGGTGCCTTCCACCGCGACCTTCAGCAGATAGTCGAATTCGCCCGAGGTCAGGTGCACTTCCAGCACCTCGGGCATCGATTGCATGGTGTTGCCGAACGTTTCCACCACCTCTTCGTCGTGACGTTCGAGGATGACATCGATCATCACGATTTCCGAGGCGCCCAGCTGTTCCTGATCCAGCAGCGCGGTATAGCCGCGGATGATGCCGCGTTCTTGCAGGCGGCGCACCCGTTGCCAGCACGGGCTGGGTGACAACCCGACGCGTTGCGCCAGGTCGGCATTGGACATCCGGCCATCCGCTGCCAGTTCGGCCAGGATCATCCGGTCGATACGATCGAGGGTGTCAAAGCTCATCTGCAAAAGCCCGTTTCATGGATTACTTGCCGGGCAGCAGATACATTCGAGATCGGCGCGAAGACAAGGGTGCACGCGGCCCGGTTATCCGGCGCCGGTCGTCTTGGTCTGGCGCCGCAGCTTGACCTGGTCGGCCAGCAATTCGCACAGCACCACCTTGGCCACGGTCGGGCCGATCTCGCCGCGTTCGGGCAAGGGAGAGAGCGGCGTGGCGATCAGCAGTTTTTCACACAGCCGGTTCAGATCGGCGATGCGGCGCCCGGACACCGCGACGCGAAAGGCGCCGCGTTCGCCGGCCAAGGTCAGCATCTGGCGGGTGCGGGCGGTCAGCCCGGTTTCGGAAATGGTGATATAGACCGACCGGCTGTCCAGCGCCCCGGCGATCTCTTCGGCGACCACCGGATCCTGCAGCCCGCGTGCCACCAGACCCAGCCGCGAGAAGCGATAGGCGTAAAGCTGGGCCACCATGCCAGAGACCCCGGCACCGAAGATATCGATATGCCGGGCGGCGTCCAGCCGGTCGGCCACCTCGCCCAGGTCGCTGGCGGCGGTGCCATCGACGGTGGCGCGCACCGCCTCGGCGATCCGGGTGGCCAGATCGGTTTCGCGCGGTGCGGCACCGCTGCGATAGGCGATGTCCGAGGCCAGCGCGATCTTGAAGGCAGGGAAGCCGTCAAAGCCGAGCCGGCGGCAGAACCGCACGATGCTGGCCTCGCCGCTGCCGGTCAGAACCGCCAGTTCCGACATCGAGGCGCGCACCGCGGCCTCGGGATCCTTCAGGATGAAATCGGCGATCCGGGCCAGCGCATCGGGCAGATCGCCGTGGCTGGCCTCGATCCCGCGCAGCACGTCGCGCATCAGCAAGGGGGTCTCGGACATGGCGGTGGTCGGTTCCTCGCTCGCCGGCGCTGTGCCGCGGTTTTGTTCCGGCCACGATAGCAGCTCTTGGCCGCCTGTCATCAACCGGCACGCGCGGCGCGCAGATCCAACGCCGCGATCAGCCCGGTGGCAGAGTCCACCACGCAGCAGGCGCCGGCCGCGCGCAGCCGGTCGCCCAGGTCGGGGCCAACATGACTGCCGCCGGTAAAGCCGATGGCGGTGGCCCCGGCGGCGACGGCGCCGAGAATGCCGGTCACGCTGTCATCGATCACCACGCAGCGGCGGATGTCGGCGCCCAGCCGCGCGGCGGCATGGTGGAACAGGTCGGGCGCGGGTTTGCCCCGCGCCACGTCCTCGGCACTGAACACATGCGGGCCGAAATGGCGGTCCAGCCCGGTCAGCGACAGCGACAGGGCCAGCCGCGCGTGGCCGCTGTTGGAGGTCACGCAACAGGGGCGGTCGAGCGCGGCAAGCACCGTGTTGATCCCCGGCACCGGCCGCAGCTCGGCCCGGAACTTCTGGTGCAGCAGGCCGTCGAAACGTTGCTGGTAATCCGCAGGCGGGACCAGGCCATAGGTCTCGTGCAGCGTCTGCATCGCATCCGCGGCGTGTTTGCCGGTGAACAGCTGGCTGGCCTGCTGCCAGGTCAGATCGACCCCCAGCGCGGCCAGCAGGTCGGCGGTGGTCTGCGCCGCCAACCGTTCGCTGTCCACCAGCACGCCGTCGCAGTCAAAGCAAATCAGATCGGTCATCGCCATGCTCTGCGCGGTTTTGCGTTCTCGGACAATGGGTCATCTCAGCGCGCCAGGCCGAGGTTGTTGAGATAGGCGGCCGAGGGCTGGATACCCGACTTGTCGCGCAGTTCCATGATCAGGCGCGGCTGGGCGCCCAGCGGGGCAAGCGCGGCGAAGACGGCGGGCCAGTTCACCGTGCCCTTGCCGATGGCCCAATGCCGGTCGGCATAGCCGTCGGCATCCTGCAGATGGACATGGTGCAGCAGGTCGCCGGCGCGATGCACGTAGTAGTCGACCGGCGGCGCCCCGGTCGAACCATGGGCGTAATGGGCATGGCCGGTGTCGATCGAGACTTTCACCGCGGCGCTGTCAAAGCTGCGCGCCAGATCACAGCGGGCGTCGGGATCCTTGTCTTCGATATTTTCCAGCACCAGCGTCACGTTGGCGTTTTCGGCGCGGGCGATCACCGGGTCAAGCGTGGCATGGACCAAGTCCACCACGTCGCGGCGGGCATTGGGCAGATTGTCCAGGTTGTTGTACATCCAGGTGGAATAGGGGCTGTGGATCACCATCTGGGTGGCGCCAAGCGCCTCGCAGATCGTCAGGCCCTGCTCCATGCGGCGGGTCACAAGCGCGCGCAGATCCGGGTCGGGATTGGCCAGCGACAGGCCCCAGAACGGGCCATGGATGCCCAGCCGGCCGGTATAGCCGTCCAGCAGCTTTCGCGCCCGGTCGACCAGCGGCTGCCAGTCGCCGTTCAACACGTCGGCGGTGATGAAATCCTGCAGTTCCAGGTCGCGCTGATCGGCGATCAGCCAGTCACGGTGGGTTTCAAGAGCATCGAGCGGCATGGCCGCGCCGAGTACGGGAAGAGACGTCATCAAAGGCTCCGTGGCTAGGGGAGGCACCCGGTCTGACCAACGGGCGGGGGGCGCATCCCAAAAAACGCATCCGGACAGCGGGCAACGCCGCTCCGGTCGCGCCTGCCTAGGGCGCGCATATGACAAGATGATAACAGAACTCCATTTATTCTCCGGCATGTGGAGTTGATCTCCACATTTCGCGCAATGGTAACCAAAGCTTTGCGGAGTTGTCACAATTTCCGGGTCAGTACGGCGGCATTATTGGCCGCGTGCGGTGGCCGATACCTCCAACCCATATGCCCGGCGTTGTCCCAGGTGACCGGGCCTGCAGGAGACAGAGAGATGATCCGACTAAATCGACGCCACGCGCTCGGCCTGATGGGCGCCACCGCCGGCGGACTGCTGCTGCCCGGCTATGCGCGCGCCCAGGGCGCCCGCCCCTCGGTGACCATCGCGGTGCAGAAGATCACCAACAACAACACGCTGGACCCGTGGAACGAACAGTCCAACGTGGGCGAGCGCGTGCTGTATCCCAACCTGTGGGAAGGCCTGATCCTGCGGGATTGGATGGGTGATCAAGGCCCGGTTCCGGGCCTGGCCACCGAATGGCGCCGCATCGATGACAAGACGCTGGAACTGAAACTGCGCCAGGGCGTCAAGTTCCACAATGGCGACGAGATGACTGCCGAGGATGTCGCATTCTCGTTCTCGGCCGAGCGCGTCTTCGGTGACACCGAGCCGGCCGGCGGCAAGACCATCTTTGCCGAGAACTACAAGCCCGAAACCGCCAAGGACATCCCCGCCAACGTGCCCGGCATCGGCCGCCGCAAGTGGCCGTCGCTGGCCGGTGTTGAGATCGTCGACAAGTACACCGTGCGCTTTCACAACGCGACGCCGGATGTCACGATGGAAGGCCGCCTCTATGCCGGCGGCAGCCAGATCCTGAACCGCCGCGCCTGGGACGAAGCCGCCACCTATGCCGAATGGGCGGCCAAGCCGGTCACCACCGGCCCCTATTACGTGGAAGAGTACCGCCCCGACGTGTCGCTGACGCTGCATGCGTTCGACGATTACTGGGATGGCCGCCCGCCGCTGGAGCGGATCACCTTTGTCGAGGTGCCCGAAGTGTCGAGCCGGGTGAACGGGCTGTTGTCGGGCGAATATGATTTTGCCTGCGACCTGCCGCCGGATCAGATCGGCAACGTGATGAATACCGACGGGTTCGAAGTGCAGAACTCGACCATCTGGAACCACCGCATCTCGGTGTTCAACACCCAGAACGAGATCCTGGCCGATCCGCTGGTGCGCCGCGCCATGACCCATGCGATCGACCGCGAGGCGATTGTCCAGGCGCTGTGGGGCGGCATGACCGTGATCCCGGCGGGGCTGCAGTTCGAAAGCTTCCGCAGCTCGGATATGTTCATCGAAGGTTGGGCGGTGCCGGAATACAACCCGCAGCTGGCGCGCGACCTGCTGGCGCAGGCCGGCTATAAGGGCGACGCGATCCCGTTCCGCCTGCTCAGCAACTATTACACCAACCAGGTCGCCACCGGTCAGATCATGACCGAGATGTGGAACCAGGTCGGCCTGAATGTCGAAATCGAGATGAAGGAGAACTGGGGCCAGATCATGGACAGCAGCACGACGCCGGGCGTGCGCGACTGGTCGGCTTCGAACACCATCAACGACCCGATCACGCCGATGGTCACGCAGTTCGGCCCGAATTCGGTGCCGCAGCAGCGCAAGGAATGGACCAACGACGAAATCAACGACCTGTCGCTCGTGATGGAAACCTCGACCGACCGGGCGCAGCGCAAGAAGGCGTTTGCCCGGATGCTGGAAATCACCGAACGCGAGGACCCGGTCTATCAGGTTCTGCACCAGAACGCGGTGTTCACCGGCATGAAATCGTCGCTGGGCTGGAAGGCCGCACCGGCCTTCGCGATGGACTTCCGCGCGTCGAACTGGCCGGCCAACGGCTGACCGGCCTTTACCGACTGTCCCCGGCGGGCCCCTGGGCCGCCGGGGTTTCCCGTTGCCGCCGTCCGCTCGGCTGTTGTCGACGGCAACGCTTTGAACCGAGAGGAAAGATGATGTCCAATCTGGTCGAAATCCGGGATCTGCGGGTCGCGTTCGATGGCGTGCCGGTTCTGCATGGTATCGATCTGGACGTGGCCCCCGGCGAGGCGCTGGGGCTGGTTGGCGAAAGCGGCTGCGGCAAGTCGGTGACCTGGCTGGCGGCGTTGGGGCTGCTGCCGTCAAAAGCCCGCGTGACCGGCTCGGTCCGGCTGGGCGACACCGACCTGTCCGGCGCCCCGCGGAGCCGGCTGGAATCGGTGCGGGGCGGCCGTATCGCAATGATCTTCCAGGACCCGTCCAGCGCGCTGAACCCGGTGCTGAAAGTGGGCAAGCAGCTGTGCGAGGCGCTGCGGCTGCATCGCGGCCTGACCGGGCAGGCGGCCCAGTCCGATGCGCTGCGGCTGATGGACATGGTGGGCATTCCCGACGCGCGCGGCCGGTTCACCCTGTACCCGCATGAATTTTCCGGCGGCCAGTGCCAGCGGCTGATGATTGCCATGGCGCTGGCGGGCGAGCCCGACCTGCTGATCGCCGACGAACCGACCACGGCGCTGGACGCAACGATCCAGGCGCAGATCCTGGACCTGCTGTCGCGGCTGCGCGCCGAGATGAACATGGCGATGGTCTTCATCAGCCACGACCTGGGCGCGGTGGCGCAGGTCTGTGAACGGGTCTGCGTGATGTATGCCGGGCGCATCGTCGAACAGGGCGCGGTCGGGCTGCTGTTCGACCGCCCGCGCCATCCCTATACGCGCGGCCTCTTCGATGCGATCCCGCGGCTTTACGGCCCGCGCGCGCCGCTGGTGCCGATTCCGGGCACGGTGCCCGATCCGCGCCGGCTGCCCCGCGGCTGCGCCTTTGCGCCGCGCTGTTCCCATGCGCGGGACTTCTGCCAGGACGAACGGCCCAGCCTGCTGGGTCAGCGCGACGGGCGCAAGCTGGCCTGCGCCTATCCGCAGCCCGATCCGGGGCTGCAGGAAGAGCAGCAGCGCCAGCGCGAGGGGCTTCTGCAATGACCGCCTTGCTGGAGGCCCGGGACCTGGTTCGGGTGTATCACGGCCGGCAGGGCCTGTTCGGCTCTGCCGTGCCGGTGCGCGCCGTCGACGGGGTCAGCCTGCAGGTGCGGCCTGGCGAGACGCTGGGCATCGTGGGCGAAAGCGGTTCGGGCAAGTCGACCCTGGGCCGGATGTTGCTGGGGATCGATGCGGCGCAGGGCGGCGAGGTGCGGTTTGGCGGCGCGCTGTTGCCCGCCGCCGCCACGCCCGACTGGCGGGCGCTGCGCGCCCGGATGCAGATGGTGTACCAGGATCCGCTGGGCGCGTTGGACCGGCGCCTGACCATCGCCGCGCAGATCCGCGAACCGCTGGACATTCATCGCATCGGCAGCAGCGCCGAGCGCGCGCAGCGGGTAGAAGAACTGATGCAGGCGGTGGGGCTGCGGCCCGACCAGGCCGACCGCTATCCGCACGAATTGTCCGGCGGCCAGCGCCAGCGGGTGGTGATTGCGCGGGCGCTGGCGACCCGGCCCGACATGCTGGTCTGCGATGAGCCGGTCTCGGCGCTTGACGTGTCGATCCAGGCGCAGGTGGTGAACCTGCTGCGCGACCTGCAGGCCCAGTCGCGGCTGAGCATGGTGTTCATCAGCCATGACCTGAAGGTGGTGCGCAACCTGTGTGACCGGGTGGCGGTGATGTATCTGGGCCGGATCGTCGAGGAGGGCCCGGCGGAAGAGCTGTTTGCCGATCCCAAACACCCCTATACCCAAGCGCTGATCTCGTCGGTGCCGGAACCCGGCCGGCCGCTGGATGGCCGGGTGATCCTGCAGGGCGAACCGCCAAATCCGGCGAAACGGCCGCCGGGCTGTGCCTTTCACCCGCGCTGTTCCATCGCCACCGATTTCTGCCGCGGCCAGGTGCCCGACCTGCGCCAGGTCGCCGCTCGGCAGACCGCGGCCTGCCACCACGTTACCGGCGCGCCGGCGTCGCATGCCGCATGAGGATGTCCAGATGATCCGCTTTGTCGCTTTGCGCCTGTTGCGCGCCCTGGTCACCGTATTGGCGGTGATGACCTTCGCCTTTGTGGTGCTGCGCATGTCGGGCGACCCGGCCGAGGTGCTGATGGGCCCCGATGTCCCACAGGACGCGATCGATGCCTTCCGCACCCAATGGGGGTTGGATGCGCCGCTGTGGCAGCAATATTTCTCGTATCTCGGAGCGATCCTGTCGGGCGATTTCGGCATGTCGATGCGGGACCGGTCGCCGGCGATCCAGCTGGTGATCGAGCGCATCCCGGCCACGCTGCAACTGACCATTCCCGCGCTGCTGCTGAAGCTGGGCATCGGCATCCCGGCCGGCATCTACGCAGCGCTGCACCGCGACAGCGCGGTGGACCGGGGGGTGATCTTCCTAGCCATCCTCGGCTTTACCATCCCGTCCTTCGTGATGGGCCTGGTGCTGGTGTTGATCTTCGCGGTGACGCTGGGGGTGCTGCCCTCGGGCGGCATCGGCTCCTGGCAGCACGCGATCCTGCCGGCGATCACCATTTCGATCGGCGGCATCGGCATCCTGGCGCGGTTCTCGCGCTCGGCGATGATCGAAGTGCTGGGCCAGCCCTATATCCGCACCGCCTCGGCCAAGGGCGTGAAATGGCGCGACGTGGTGCGCGGCCATGCGCTGCCCAATGCGGCGGTCCCGATCGTCACCATCGTCGGCTTTATGGTCGGGTCGCTGATCGCCGGCGCGGTGGTGGTCGAGACAATCTTTTCCTGGCCGGGGATCGGCCGGCTGCTGATCGTGTCAGTGTCCAACCGTGATCTCGCCGTGGTGCAGTGCATCCTGCTGCTGATCGCCGCCGTGATGGTGGTGTCCAACCTGATCGTCGACCTGCTGTATGGCTGGCTCGACCCCCGCCTGCGCGCGCAACCCGCGCATTGAGAGGACCGATGACCTTTGCCAACCCCTCTGACTCTGGTGCCAAGACCGCGGCGCCGCGCCGGCGCTCGGGCCGCGCCGTGCCTGTCGCGGTGCTGTTCGGTCTGGCCTGGCTGGGCCTTGTGCTGATCTGCGCGATCTTCGCCGATCTGATCCGGCCCTATAACATCACCCAGATGAATCTGACGTCGCGCCTGGCACCGCCGGGCACGCCAGGCCATTGGCTGGGCACCGACGAACTGGGCCGCGATGTGCTGTCGCGGCTGATCCAGTCGATCCGGGTGTCGCTGGTGATCGCCTTCGGGGCAACCATCATCTCGGCGGTGTTCGGCACCACGCTGGGCTTTCTGGCGGCGCAGTTCCGCGGCATCGTCGAACATTTCGTGGTGATGCTGGCCGATTTCCAGGCGGCGCTGCCCTTTCTGATCATGTCGCTGGCGGTGCTGGCCTTCTTCGGCTCGAACATGGTGCTGCTGGTCTGCCTGATGGGGTTCTACGGCTGGGAACGCTATGCCCGGATCGCCCGCGGTCTGGCGATTTCGGCCGGCAGCCAGGGCTATGCCGCCGCGGTGGTGCAGCTGGGCGCGACGCCGCGGCGGGTCTATCTGAACCATATCCTGCCCAATGTCGCCTCGACCCTGATCGTGTCGATGACCCTGACCTTTCCCGAGATCATCCTGATGGAATCGGGCCTGTCCTTTCTGGGGCTTGGGGTGCAGCCGCCCGAAACCAGCCTGGGCAACATGGTGGGGTTCGGGCGCGAATATCTGACCACCGCGCCCTGGATCATGCTGGGGCCCGCCGTGGTGATCATGCTGACCACGCTGTCGATCTCGCTGGTCGGCGACTGGCTGCGCGACAAGCTTGACCCGACCATCCGCTGACGGTTTCCACAAGGAGAATGACATGACCGCCATCACCGGCCATCGCGGCGCCCCCTGCCTGCGGCCCGAAAACTCGCTGAGCGGCTTTCGCGAGGCGGTGGCGCTGGGATGCGACGCCGTCGAGTTCGACGTGCACCTGACCGATGCCGGCGAATTGCTGGTGATTCATGACGCGACGCTGGAGCGCACCACCGAAGGCGCCGGCGAGGTGCGTACGCTGCGGCCGGTGGAGCGGGCTGCGACGCGGCTGACCCACAGTCACGAGGTAATCCCGACACTGGACGACGTGCTGGAGTTGCTGGCGGACAGTGCGGTGAAGCTGCATGTCGAGATCAAGCTGGACGCGCAGGGTGTGGCCTATCCCGGCCTGGCCGGTCGGGTCGCCGAGCGGCTGACGGCGCAGGGGCTGGCCGGGCGTGCGCATCTGACCTCGTTCGATCTGGGCGTTCTGCGCGACTGTCGTGACCACAGCCCCGAGATCCCGCTGCTGGTTTCGGCCGATGCCAACACGATTGGCACCTACGGCGGGGTCGAGTCGTTCTTTGCCGATGTCGCCGACCTGGCCGATATCATCGCGCTGCGCCATGATTTCTTTGCCCAAGTGTTCGACGAGGTGACCCGGTTGTGGCCGGCCGAGCGGCTTTGCGCCTGGACTGTCAACAACCCCGCCTTGATCCAATCCTGGTTGAATCGCGGCATCGGCCATCTGACCACCGACCGCCCCGATCTGGCGCTGGACCTGCGCAGCCCGGTGGCGGCCTGATCGAGTCTAAAACCGGCCGCCCGGGCATACCGGCGGCCGGCTTGTATGCCGCCCTGCCTTCCGGCAGGGCGGCGGTCCGGTTCAGTCGCTGATGGCGCCTTCCTCGTCGCGGCGGGCGTGCATCCGCGCCTTGACCCGGGCGCCGACGATCAGCGGTAGGACGAAGCCGATGACCGCGATCGCCCACAGCGCCATCGACAACGGGCTGTCGATCAGCGTCCACCAGTTGCCGTTGTCGATGGTCACCGCGCGGCGCAGGTTGTTTTCCATCGCATTGCCCAGCAGCGTGCCCAGGATCACCGGCACCAGCGGCACGTCCAGCTTGCGCAGCACCCAGCCCATCACGCCGAAGCCGATCATCACCAGAAGGTCAAAGCTGGACCCGGAAATGCCGTAGATGCCGACAAAGCTGACCATCGCCACCACCGGCATCAGGATGCGCGAAGGGATCATCAGCACGCGGGTGAACAGCCCCACCATCGGGATGTTCATCGCCAGCAGCATGAAGTTGGCGATGAACAGTGCCGCGATCAGACCCCAGACCACGTCGGGATTCTGGGTGAACAGCAGCGGGCCAGGGGTGATGTTCAGCGCCAGCAGCACCGCCAGCAGCACCGCGGTGGTGCCGGAGCCCGGCACGCCAAGCGCCAGCATCGGCACCAGCGCGCCACCGGCGGCGGCGTTGTTGCCGGCCTCGGGCGCGGCCACCCCGCGCGGATCGCCGGTGCCAAAGGTATTCTCCTTGTCCACCAGCCGCTTTTCGAAGCTGTAGGAAATGAACGAGCCCAGCGAGGCCCCCGCGCCGGGCAGCACCCCGGCGATAAAGCCCAGGAACGAGGTGCGCAGCATTGTCGGGGTACATTGCTTGAGCATCGACAGCGGCGGGTACAGCCGGCCGATCACCATCTTCTTGCCCTCGGCATCGGAGCCGCCGTGGCGATGTTCCAGGAAGATGAACACCTCGGACAGGGCGAACAGGCCGACGATGGCCACCAGGAAGTCGAGCCCGTCATAGAGATGCACCTCGCCAAAGGTGAAGCGCGGCACGCCGGTCTGGGTGTCGACGCCGATGGTGGCCAGGCCCAGGCCCAAAGCGGCGGCAAAGGCCGATTTCGCCTGGTTGGTCGAGGACACGCCGCCCAGCGTCATGAAGGCCAGCGCGAACAGCGCGAAATATTCCGCCGGGCCGAACAACAGCGCGATCTTGACCAGCTGCGGCGCCAGCAGGATCAGCCCCCAGGTGGCCAGGAAGGCACCGACGAATGAGGCGACGCCGGACAGCGACAGCGCCTCGCCGGCGAGCCCCTTCTTGGCCATCGGATGGCCGTCCAGGCAGGTCATCATCGCCGGTTCGTCACCGGGAATGTTCAGCAGGATCGAACTGATCCGTCCGCCATACATCGCGCCGTAATAGACACTGGTCAGCAGGATCAGCGAGGGGGTCGCGCCCAGCCCCAGGGTAAAGGCCAGCGGGATCAGGATGGCGACGCCGTTGGACGGGCCCAGACCGGGCAGCGCGCCCATGATGGTGCCCAGGAAACAGCCCAGCAGCGCCAGAAGCAGGTTCTGCCAGGTCAGGGCGATGGCAAAGCCGTCGCCGAGGGATGCAAAAAGTTCCATGCGCGCCTCCTCAGAAACCGAAGGGGCCGCGGGCCAGCGACAGGCCCAGGACCAGATGGAAGATGACGTAGATGCCAACCGAAGTGCCGATGCCGACGGCCACCGCCTCGAACGGGGACGAGCCCAGCCGCCAGGCCAGGTAGGCAGCGGCAAAGGCGGTGGCGATGACAAAGCCTGCCAACGGCAACATCTCGGCATAGAGCACCATGACAACGACGGCGGCGGCAATTTCGGCCAGCCGCCCCACCGCCGGCCAGATCGGCTCGTCATCGGGGCGCAGCACGATCGCCAGGCTCGACAGGCCGAGGATACCGGCAATGATCAGGGGGAAGGCTTTGGGTCCGACGGCATCTGACAGAAAGCTTTCCTCGATCGCAAAGGCCGCGAAGACATAGCCGATGGCGAGGAACATGCCGACGACACCGAAGATACGATCGCTCATGGCGGATCTCCTCTTGTCTGGGTGTCGGAATGCCGGGGGCCGGCCCGTTGGGCGTGGCCCCCGGCGGGTCATCCGTGAGTGGATTTACTTGATGATGCCGATTTCCTTGGAGATCGACTGGATCTGCGCGACCGACTGTTCAACGAAGCTTTGGAATTCGTTGCCCTGCAGGTCGAGCGGGGCCAGCCCGTTGGCGGCCATCACCTCTTTCCATTCGCCCGAGGCATAAAGATCGCTGATCTTGGACACCCAGGTGTCATAGGCCCCGTCCGACATGCCGCCCGGGGCGTAAAAACCGCGCCAGTTGGCGCCGATGGCGTCGATGCCTTGCTCTTTCGCGGTCGGGAAATTGGCGAATTCACCTTCCAGCCGCTCGGGTGCCAGCACCGCGATCACCTTGATATCGCCCGAGTCGACAAACCCCTTGGCTTCGGAAATGTCGCCGGTAAAGCCTTGCACCGAGCCGGCCAGCAGCTGGGTCACCGCCTCGCCGCCGCCGTCAAAGGCGATGTACTTGACCTGGCGGACATCATCGATGCCATAGGCATTGGCGGCGATCAGCACCTTCAGGTGGTCCCATCCGCCCACTGCCGAGCCGCCGGCAATCGACACCGAGGTCGGATCGGCCTTGATGCGGTCCAGCAGCTGGGGCAGCGTTTCGATCTCGCTGTCGGCAGCCACCGCGATCACGCCGTAATCGGCACCGATCGAGGCCAGCCAGCGCACCTGGTCCATGGTATTGCCGGGATAGGCGCCCTGAGCCAGCCGGGTGGCGGTGGCCGAGCTGGCGGCGACAATCAGGTTGTCGGCGTCGTTGCGCTTGTTCACCACCTCGGCAAAGGCCACGCCGCCGCCACCGCCAACCAGGTTGATCACCTGCATGGTCTGGTCGATGAGCCCGAGATCCTGCAGCGATTTGCCGACCTGGCGGCAGGTAAAGTCCCAGCCGCCGCCCGGGTTGGCGGGGGCGATGCATTCGGGGTTGTCCTGCGCCGAGGCCGCGAAGGCGGACAGCGACAGGGCGACAGCGGCGAAGGCGCCGCGGGTTGCGGAAAATTTCATTTGGTCCTCCTCAGGTCCTACTCGACGCACTCCCTCGCGTCGGGGGCAGCCCCACAGGGCCGGAACATGCGGCCACTTTCCTGCGGGTTCGGGATGTGTAACCGTTATACCTGTCACCAACCTGTCACGCCGACAGGTTTGCGGCGGCCGGGTTGCGGCACCCGCCCGGCGGTGACAGGGAGGCGGCGGCAGCCAGGCAGGAGCACAGACATGCGGATCTTGATGGTGGAAGACGCCCGCGACCTTGCCGAGGGGGTGGTGGCGCAGCTGGGCCGCTCGGGGATTCTCTGCGACCTGGCCACCAGCCTGGAAGAGGCGCGCGATTTCCGCGCGGTACAGCGCTATGACGCGCTGATCCTCGACATCAACCTGCCCGACGGCTCGGGCCTGTCGCTGCTGCGCGAGGTGCGGGCGGCGGCGGATCGCACGCCGGTGCTGATGCTGACCGCGCTTTCCGCGGTCGATGACCGGGTGGTGGCGTTGGACCAGGGCGCCGATGACTACCTGGTGAAACCTTTCGATCAGCGCGAGTTGGAGGCGCGGCTGCGGGCGCTGGTCCGGCGCGAGGCCGACCGCAAAGAGGAACAGATCACCCTCGGCTCGCTGGTCTATGCCCCCAAGGACCGCAGCGCGCGGCTGGATGGCCGCCAGCTGGACCTGACCCGGCGCGAGGCCACCTTGCTGGACATGCTGATCCGGCACCGGGGGCAGTTCCTGTCCAAGACCCGGCTTTACGATTCGCTCTACGGCTTCGACGATGCCGATGTCGGGGTGAACGCGATCGAGCTGTATATCGCGCGGCTGCGCAAGAAATTCGCCGGCTCGGACATCACCATCGCCACCCAGCGCGGCGTCGGCTATCGGATCGGGCTGGATGACTGAGCGCATCGTCATGCGCAGCCTGCTGTCCCGCGTGCTGGGCACGGTGCTGCTGATCCTGCTGCTGGGCGGGGTGCTGGTGGCCGGCTCGACCTGGTGGAACGGCCAACAGGCGGCGCGGCAGGCCTATGACCGGATCCTGGTGGGCGCCGCCCGCGACATCGCCGAATCCATCCGCATCCAGGACGGCGCGCCGCTGGTCGATCTGCCGGTCTCGGCCTTCCAGCTGCTGGCGCAGGCGCCCGATGACCGCCTGTACTATGCCGTTCTTGATGCGCAGGGCGGGCTGGTCACCGGTGTCGATCCCGACCTGCGGATCCGTCCGCCCGACAGCGGCAACGGGCCGGTCAGCTTCTTCGACGATGCGCTGAACGGCGAGCCCGCCCGTTTCGTGCTGGTGACGCGCCGGTTTGTCGAGCGCGAGTTTTCCGGCCCGGTCGACGTGGTAGTGGGCCAGACCCTGCGCGCCCGCAAGGCGATGACCCGCGACCTGGTGCTGGACGCGCTGCTGCCGCTGGCGGCAGCCGGGCTGGTGCTGATGCTGATCTCGTTCCTGGTGATCCGCTCGGCGCTGCGTCCGCTGGGGGCGCTGGTCGACGATCTTGCCGGCCGCGATCCCTATGACCTGACGCCGATGCCGACCGCCCGGCTGCCCAGCGAATTGCAGGTGATGCTGGGCGCGATGAACCGGTTCATGCAGCGCCTGGACGGCCAGGTCGAGGCCATGCGCAACCTGATCTCGGACACCGCGCATCAGCTGCGCACGCCGGTGGCGGCGATCCGGGTGCATACCGAGACCGCGATGACCGAAGCCGATGCGGCGGCACGCGCCCGCGCGCTGGACCGGCTGCTGCAACGCAGCCGCTCGCTGGGCACGCTGCTGGACCAGCTGCTGAGCCGGGCGCTGGTGATCCATCGCACCGACAGCGCGCCGCGCACGCCGATCGATCTGCGCGAGATCGCGCTGGAGATCATGGAGCGTGACGACCGCGCGGTGCTGATGCCCGAGGCCGAGTTGCGACTGGAGATCGGCGACGACCCGGTGATGGTGCGCGCCGATGCCTTTTCGTTGAACGAGGCGGCGCATAACCTGCTGGGCAACGCGCTGCGTCACGGCCAGCCGCCGGTGTCCATCGGGGTGCAGCGGCGCGGCGGTGAGGCGGTGCTGTGGGTGCAGGACAGCGGGCCGGGGCCGCAGGACAGCGTGATCGACCGGCTGGGCGACCGGTTCAACCGCAATGCCGGGACGCGGGAACAAAGCACCGGCATCGGCCTGTCGATTGTCACCGCCGTTGCCACCGCCTTTGGCGGCCGGATCGAGATGAGCCGCCAAGCCGGCGGTTTCCGCGCCGCGCTGATCCTGCCGGCCGGGGAGGGGACGGAATGACGCGGTTGGTCCTGATCCTGCTATGCGCCCTGGCGCTGCTGCCGCCGCGCGCCCCGGCGCAGGAGGCGGTCGCGCGGTTCGGCGGTGGCGCCACCGAGATGCTGATGCGCTCGACCACCGATATCTCCATCATTCGCCCGGTGATCGAACGGTTCAGCGCCCTGAACCCCGATCTTGCCATCACCTATGAACAATGGGGCTCCAACGCCCTGTTCGAACAGAGCCGCGCCGATTGCCGCGGCGACGGCCCGGCGGCCGATGCCATCCTGTCCTCGGCGGTGCAACAGATGGTCTGGCTGGTCAATGCCGCCTGCGCCCAGCCCTATCAATCCGACGCAACGCAGACGCTTGCCCCCACCCGGCAATGGCGCAACGAGCTGTGGGGGGTGACAACCGAACCCGCCGTGATCGCCTATAACCGTCGGCTGCTGTCTGCCGACCAGGTGCCGCGCAGCCGCTTTGAATTGCTGGATGCGTTGCGCGAACGGCCCGAAACCTTCCGCCGCCGCATCGCCACCTATGATATCGCCGAATCCGGGCTGGGGTTTCTGTTTGCCTATAGCGACAGCCTGGAGGCCACCACCTTTGGCGCCTTGCTGGAAGGCTTCGCCCGGGTCGAGGCGGTGGCCACCTGCTGTTCGGCCGAGATCATCGCGGGCGTGGCCGAGGGGCGCTATCTGATCGCCTATAACGTGCTTGGCTCTTACGTGCTGAATGCCAAGCAGGCCGATGTGGGCCTGGTGCTGCCCGATGACTATACGCTGGTGCTGTCGCGCGGTTTCATGATCCCGCGCCGTGCGCGCCAGGCCGGTGCCGCCGCGCGGTTGCTGGATTTCCTGCTGACCGCCGAGGCGCAGTTCCTGTTGACCCAGGCCGGGCTGGCCACCGAGATGGATGCCAGCGAAACCGGCCTCGCGGTCAGCGCCCGCCGCAATATCCCGCTGTCCCCGGCGCTGCTGGTGGCGCGCGATCCCAATCGCCGCGACCTGCTGTTGCGGTTCTGGTCGGACACTTTCCGGCAGGCCGAGATTCCGTGATCGACCGGGCAGGGTGGTGCGTGCGCGCCTTTGGGTGAAAACCGGGAGTTGCGCTGGCGTCGCGTCTGGCGCATGGCCTATCTGGCCGGCATCATGCAAAGATCCCGGACATGTCGGAACCGCCGGAGGAGGACCTTGGCAATACCCATGCACAGCGAGAGGTTCCGCTGGGAGGCGGGCACGCGCCTGTTTGACCAGGGGCGCGCGGTGGCGGCGGACGAAGCCGGCGCGCTCGGCGCATTGCGGCAGGCGATCCGCGCCGGCGGCGAGTTTCTGGTCGGCCCCGGCGGGGTGGAGCGTTTGGAACAGGGCGCTCCCGGCTTTCTGCGCACCCGCTCTTCCGGCACCACCGGCACGGCCAAGACCATCCGCCGCAGCCACCGCTCCTGGATCGCCAGTTTCGAGGTCAGCCGCGATCATCTCGGCATCGGCGCGGCGGATGCCTACGGCGTGCTGGGCGAACTGGCGCATTCGCTGACGCTTTATGCGCTGGTCGAGGGCGCGCATCTGGGCGCCACCCTGCACAGCCTGGCCGGGCTGCGGCCCGGCCGACAGGCGCGGCTGTTGGGGGAGGCCGGGGTCACGGTTCTGTATTGCACGCCGACGCAGCTGCGCCTGATCTGCGAGGCCGGCCGCCCGCTGCCCCGGCTG
>NZ_PGTB01000324.1 GCF_002786325.1 Pseudooceanicola lipolyticus
GCCTCGTCAAACAGCGGCGCCGGGTCCAGGTCCAGCCTGGCGCGCATCTGCCGGGTGTAAAGCGCCAGATCGGCCAGCAGCGCTGCTGCCTCGGCCATGCGGCCCAGCCCGATCAGCAGATCGGCCTGCAGGCGGTAGAGGTCGAACACCACGCGCGGGTCCGGCGCGGGCTGCGCGGCCTCGCGCGCCAGCTGCGCATCGATCTGAACCAGCGCGGCGGCGGGATCGGTTTCGGCCAGGAAGGCCAGTGCGACGAATCCGGGATCCTCCTGCGCCCGTCCGGGCAGCGCAAGCGCGGCAACGGCCAGGGCAAGGATGCAGGGAACCACCGTTTTCAACACGATCCGCGCGCCCCTCCTGACGGTAGACCCGGTTACGCCAGCCAGAGTTACCCAATCCAAACCCCGTGTAAACATCATCAAAACCTTTTCAGCCCACGCTTTCCCGTGCATCATGATGTCATTGAGCAGGCAATATGTTGAACGTGTCATTTTCTGATTTCGGGGGCGTGGTGCCGTGCGCTGGGGGGCGTGGTTTCTTTCGGTTTTTTTAAGTTGCTTCGGGGCCGCCGCGCAGGCCGAGTTGCGGGCGCTGCTGGTTGGCGTGTCCGATTATGATGACAGCCTGGGTCTCGCCGATCTGCGCGGCCCTGCCAATGACATCACGCTGCTGCACCAGGTGCTGCGCGCGCGCGGCGCCAGCGATATCACCCTGCTGGCCGATGGCGTACCGGGCGGGTCCGTGCCCAGCCGCGCGGCGATCCTGGCCGCGTTCGGCGATCTGGCGGCGCGGGCGACGGAGGGCGACCTAGTCTATATCCACCTCTCCGGCCACGGCACCCGCCAGGGCGACCCCGAGGGCGACGAGACCGACGGGCTGGACGAGGTGTTTCTGCCCGCCGATACCGGCCGGGCCGAACCGGGCAGCAACCGCATTCCCAACGCGCTGATCGATGACGAGATCGGCGCGGCGGTGCGCCGGATCCGCCAGACCGGCGCCGATGTCTGGCTGGTGATGGACAGCTGCCATTCCGGCTCGGGCCTGCGCGCGGCAGCGCCCGAAACGGCGGCGCGCTTTGTCGATCCCGCCCTGTTGGGAATCGATGTCGCGGCAAGCCGCCTGGGCGAGGCACAGGTGATCGAAGACAGCGGCCCCGAACCGCCCGGGCGGTTCCTGGCCTTTTATGCCGCGCAGTCCTCGGAACTGGCGCGCGAGGTCAATTTCCGCGGCGAGGATGGCGCGGACAACTGGTTCGGCCTGTTCTCCGCCAAGCTGGCCGCACGGATGCAGGATGCTGGCGCGATCAGCTATCGCCAGCTGTTCCAGGCGGTTCTGGCCGATATGAATGACGGCACCGTACCGGGCGGCGCGCGGCTGCAGACGCCGCTGTGGGAGGGCACGTTGATCGACGCGGCGGTGTTCGGCGGCGGCGATACCGCCGGTCTGCGCCGGTTTGCCCTGCGCCATGGCACGCTGCTGGCCGGCAAGGTGCACGGGTTGAGCGACGGCACGGTGATGGGCCTGATCGCCGATGCCGCCGACCCGGCCGATGCGGTGCTGGGCTATGCCCAATTGCAGAAAACCGGCGCCACCTCGGCCCGGCTGATCCCGGTTGATGCCGGAT
>NZ_PGTB01000325.1 GCF_002786325.1 Pseudooceanicola lipolyticus
GGCCGGCCCGCAGGCCGCCCCGGCCGATGCGCCCGACCAGGCGCTGACACGCTTCCCCACCTTCGGCCATGTGGTCGAGCTGATCCGCGCCAATCGCGACGTCAAGCTGCTGGTCGAGGTCGAAACCGGCCTGCGCCTGGTGCGCTATCAGCCCGGCCGCATCGAGTTCGAACCCGCCCCCGGCGCCGCCGGCGACCTGGCCCAGCGGCTGGGCAGCGCCCTGCAACGCTGGAGCGGCAACCGCTGGGGTGTCAGCGTGGTGTCCGAAGGTGGCCAGCCGACAATTGCCGAAGTCCGCGATGCCGAGGAAAACGCGCTGCGGGCCGAGGCGCAGGCACATCCGCTGATGCAGGCGGTGCTGGCGCGCTTTCCCAAGGCCAAGATCACCAGCATCCGCACCGCGCAGGAGCTGGAGGCCGAGGCGGTGGCCGAGGCCCTGCCCGAGGTCGAGGACGAATGGGACCCGTTCGAGGAGGACTGATCCGCCCTGCGGATCGGTGCTGCGGGACCGGCCGAATGCGGCCGTAACAACAGCGCAGCGCAACTGCGCAACCTGGATGTCTGGCAACTGTACCGCCCCGCCCGGTATCAAGCGGCAAAGCCGCCCCGGGCGAGCGCCTGACCGGCCCGCCACCTGCCCCCCAGGTTTCAAACCGCGCAAAAATTTTGCCCGCACCGCCAAGGATTGACCCCGCCCATCCGTCCAAGGAACGTGATGCGCATGGAAACATCTGACGAGGAGCTGGCCCGCGCGGCCGCCACCGGCGATGCCGCGGCCTTTGCCGCGCTGCTGGACCGGCACTATGACCGGCTGTTCGCGCTGGCCTTCCGCCTGACCGGCAGCCGGGCCGAGGCCGAGGATCTGACTCAGGACATCTGCGCCGCCCTGCCCGCCAAGCTGGCCGGGTTCCGGGGCACGGCGCGGTTTTCCACCTGGCTTTACCGTGTCGCGGTGAATGCCGCGCATGACCGCCGCCGCCGGCAGGCCAGCCACCGCAAGGCCGCCGAAGGCTGGGGCGACTGGGAACTGGCCCGCCGCGCCGAGGCGGAAGACAGCGCCGGCCAGATCGGCTGGCTGCTCGCCGCGATGGGACAGCTGAAGGACGAGTTGCGCGACACCCTGGCCCTGGTGCTGGACGAGGTCACGCATAAGGACGCGGCCGAGATCCTCGGCATTTCCGAAGGCACTGTCAGCTGGCGCATCTCGGAAGCGAAGAAACAGCTGGGCGCGCTGCGCGCCAAGGAGGATCAGGCATGACCGATGACCTCGACGACCTGAAGGCGGCGATGACGGCCGCCACCCCTGCCCCCGATCCGGCGACCCGGGCGGCGCATCTGGCGCTGGCCCAGAAAAATTTCGAAGACCTCCAAGGATCCCGCGCTGCGGCGCGTCCTAGTTCCGATCGCCCCGCTTCGGGGTTCTGGACAGGAGTGAGGACCATGTTTGCAACTTTGACAACGCGCGGCGGGCTGGTGGCGACCACGGCCATCGTCGCGGTGGGGATCGTGGTACTATCCCCGGCGGGCCGCGACCTGCTGCGCCCGCAGGACCTGACGCTGGCCCGGCCCATCGCCGAACGCGACGCCGCGCAGCCGCAACCGGTGCCCTCGCACCCGGCCCCC
>NZ_PGTB01000326.1 GCF_002786325.1 Pseudooceanicola lipolyticus
GCGAGCCAGCGCCACCGACAGCGGATGTGCCGAGGCCTCGGCCAGCGCCAGCGCCACCGCCAGGTCTGCGCCGGACCGCTCCTCCAGGTTGACCAGCTCGGGCCTCCCCGCGGTCAGCGTGCCGGTCTTGTCGAATACCACCGTGTCCACCTCGGCCAGCCGCTCCAGCGCGGTGGCATGTTTGATCAGCAGCCCCTGGCGGAACAGCCGCCCCGACGCGGCGGTGGTCACCGCCGGCACCGCCAGGCCCAGCGCGCAGGGGCAGGTGATGATCAGCACCGCCGCGGCGATGTTCAGCGCCACCCGCAGATCGCCCGCCCACAGGAACCAGCCGAGAAAGCTCAGACCCGACAGGATATGCACGCCCGGCGCATATAGCTTGGCCGCCGCATCGGCCAGCGAGGTATAGCGCGACCGCCCGGATTCGGCGATCGCCACCAGTTCGGCCATGCGCTGCAACGAACTGTCCCGGCCCACCGCCATGGCCCGCACCGTCAGCGGCCCGGTCAGGTTGACCTCTCCGGCGCTGACCCCCAGACCGGGTTCGGCAAAAACCGGCAGCGTCTCGCCGGTCAGCAGCGACCGGTCGATTTCGGACCTCCCGCTGACAATCTCGCCATCCACCGGCATCCGCCCGCCCGGCCGCACCAGCAGCAGATCGCCCGGCGCCACCTCGGCGATCGGCACCTCGCGCTGTTCCCCCTGTTCCAGGCGCAGAGCACGCGGCACTTCCAACGCGCTCAATTCGCTGGCCGCCGATCGCGCCACCGCGCGCGTGCGATGGTCCAGGTAACGGCCCGCCAACAGGAAAAAGGTCAGCGTCAGCGCCGCGTCGAAATAGGCATGTGCCCCCGACAGCGCGGTTTCCCACAGCGAGGTGGCCAAAGCCAGCAGGATCGCCAGGGCAATCGGCACATCCATGTTCAGCCGCCGCACCCGCAGCGCCGCCCAGGCGTTCACGAAAAACGGCTGCGCCGCATAAGCGATCGCCGGCAGGCTGATCGCGGCCGAGATCCAGTGGAACAGGTCGCGCGTGGCATCCGTCGCCCCGGACCAGACCGAGACCGATAACAGCATCACGTTCATCGCGGCAAAGCCGGCGACCGCCAGCCGCACCAGCAGGGCACGGCCCGCCGCGTCCGCCTGCGTCGCACTCAGCGCGCCGGGGTCCAGTTCGTGCGCTTCATGGCCCAGCTCGGCCAGTGCCTCGATCAGGTCGGCCGCCGTCACCTCCGGCGCCGCCTCGACCAGCGCCCGTTTCAGGGTCAGGTTGACCCGCGCGGACTTGACCCCCGGTTGCGCCGACAGGCCGCGTTCGACCGTGGCGATACAGCCCTGGCAATGGATCCCCGGCAATGACAATGCGATCTGCGCCGCCGCCGGCGGTGCCACCACCTCGCGCACCGGCGCGGCAAGGCAGCCGGGACAGGCCGCCGCCGGGGCATGCTGCAGCTGTGCCACCATCGCCCCGGCTATCCCCTCACCCACAGGGCCAGCCGCTGGGCAAATGCGGTGCCGTCCTGCGCCTGCGCGTTAAGGCGCAGCTCCCACTTGCCCGGCCCCAGCTCCAGCGGCGCGGCATAGCGCTGGCCGTCGAATTGGAAATCCG
>NZ_PGTB01000327.1 GCF_002786325.1 Pseudooceanicola lipolyticus
CCGCGCCGGCGGAAGGCGGCGGCGCGCCTGAGCCTGCGGGCTTGACGGGCCGGGCGCGACGGGGTCCGGTGATCTCATGGAGATTCTGAAGCCCCCCTGTCGCAGCGGCGCCAAAGGGATGCGCGGCAAAGGCCCGGTCCGGTGACGCCGCCGGGCGGCTTTCCCGACACCGAATACCGCGCCCGTCTGGACCGGGCGCAGGCGATGATGGCGCAGGCGGGTCTGGCGGCGCTGTTGCTGACCACCGAGGCCGATATCCGTTATTTCACCGGGTTCCTCACCCGGTTCTGGGAAAGCCCGACGCGGCCCTGGTTTTTGGTGGTGCCGGCATCCGGCAGCCCGGTGGCGGTGATCCCGGCGATTGGCGCCGCGCTGATGGCGCAGACCTGGGTCAAGGATATCCGCAGCTGGCGCGCACCGGATTACGATGATGACGGCGTCAGCCTGCTGGCCGAGGCGCTGACCGAACGGGCCGGGGCGCATGGTGTGGTGGGGGTGCCGATGGGCCTGGAAAGCCATTTGCGGATGCCGCTGTCGGATTGGCATCGCCTGCAGGCCCGCGCCGGCGGCCTGGCCTTTCGCGACGATGCCGGCATCCTGCGCCGGTTGCGCGCGGTCAAATCCGAGGCCGAGATCGCGCGGATCCGGGCGATCTGCGGCATCGCCGGGCGCGCCTTTGCCCGCGTGCCCGAGATCGCCGGCGCCGGCGTGCCGCTCGACAGGGTGTTCCGCCGCTTCCAGATGCTGGGGCTGGAGGAGGGAGCGGATTGGGTGCCCTATCTGGCCGGCGGCGCCGGAACCGGCGGCTATGCCGATGTGATCTCGCCCGCCGGGCCGCGGCCGCTGGCGCCGGGCGATGTGCTGATGCTGGACACCGGCATGGTGCGCGACGGCTATTTCTGCGATTTCGACCGCAATTTCTCGGTCGGGCCGCCGGATGCTGCCACCGCCGCCGCGCATGACCGCTTGATCGACGCGGTGGATGCCGCCGCCGAGATCGCCCGCCCCGGCGCCAGCGCCGCCGATCTGTTCCATGCCATGGACCAGCTGTTGACCGGCGGGCAGGGATCCGCCGCCGGGCGGCTGGGCCACGGGCTGGGGATGCAACTGACCGAGGGTCTGTCGCTGATTCCGGCCGATCACACCCGCCTGGAAGCCGGAATGGTGTTGACGCTGGAGCCGGGCCTGGAGCTGGCCCCCGGGCGAATCATGGTGCATGAAGAAAATATCGTGATCCGCGACACCGGT
Source organism: Pseudooceanicola lipolyticus (assembly GCF_002786325.1). Classification (GTDB taxonomy): domain Bacteria; phylum Pseudomonadota; class Alphaproteobacteria; order Rhodobacterales; family Rhodobacteraceae; genus Pseudooceanicola_C; species Pseudooceanicola_C lipolyticus. The sequence goes on from NZ_PGTB01000327.1 coordinate 1,249, forward strand.
GCCGATTTCCTGTCTCCCCGGGCCGGGCGCGGCATCCCGGTGCTGGAGGGCTGAGTGATTCCGCGTTTCGACTATCACCTGACATCCGCCGAGCGGCCGCGCCTGGGTCTGATCGTGTTGCAGGCCGATGAAAGGATCGAAAGTGATTTCCGCCGCCTGATCCCCGCCGGCACCGACCTGTTCGTGTCGCGCATTGCCAGCGGACGGGAGGTGACGCCCGACACGCTGGCCGAGATGGAGGCCCGGCTTCCGGCTTCGGCGGCGCTGTTGCCGCAGGCGCGCGCCTTTGACGCCATCGGCTATGCCTGCACCTCGGGCGCGGCGCAGATCGGCCCGGCGGCGGTGGC
>NZ_PGTB01000328.1 GCF_002786325.1 Pseudooceanicola lipolyticus
GGCGCGGCCACGGTGAACACCGCGGGTGTGGCCGGGGCGCTGGCCGCCGGGCAGCAGATGCTGCTGATCGACGTGCTGGGCGCGGCCTACAGCCTGCCGGGCGCGGTGGTGGCGCCAACGCTGGCCTCGCCCGGCAGTTTCGAGGACCGGATCCAGCAGCAGGCGGCGCATTGGCTCGACAAGGTCACCGGCGGGCGGCGCGATGCCCCGATCGTGCTGTATTGCAGCGATCCCAATTGCTGGCTCAGCTATAACGCCGCGCTGCGCACGGTGGCGGCCGGCTATACCAATGTCTATTGGTATCGCGGCGGCTTGCAGGCCTGGCAGATGGCCGGGTTGCAGGTTGTGCCCTCGGGGATGTGAGCGGTGAGGCTGCGCCGCGCCGCCGCCGTTCTGGCCGCCCTCTGGATGCAGGCGGCGGTGGCGCAGACGGACCTGGCCGCGCTGAACCAGGGCGCGTTGGACCGCTTTGTCGCCGGCGATACCGCCGGCGCGGCCGAGATCGCCGAACAGGCGCTGGCCGCCGCGCGAGCGCGCCCCGATGCCGACCCGAACGCGCGCGCCACGGCGTTCAACAACCTGGCCTTCCTGCTGTCCACCGCGCTGGATAGCCCCGGCCGGGCCGAAGAGCTGTGGCGCGAATCCCTGCTCTACATGGGCAAAACCGGGCACACCGCCCATCCGGCAAACCTGACCACCATGGTGCAGCTGGGCGAACACCTGGCCCGGCGGGGGCAGGCCGACCAGGCGCGGACGCTGCTGGAACGGGCGATGCGCCTGGCGCGCGAGACCGATCTGCAGGGCGCGGTGGCGGCGGCGCTGACGCGGTTCTACCTCGACACCGGCGCCTACCCGCAGGCGGTGGTGGCGCTGACCGAAGTCACGCTGACCCAGCCCGAGTTGATCGAAGGCGTCTATGGCGACCTCTACACCCGATTGTCGCAGCTGATCGAAACCGCCGAAGGTGACGGGCGCTGGCAGGACGTGGTGCCGCTGATCGAGGGCAAGCTGCTGGTGCTGCGCCGCTACTACCCGCTGGACAACCGCGATCAGGCAATGCGCAACCTGATGTTCAACCGCTATTTCGCGCTGGTGCAGATCGGCGATTATGACCGCGCGCGCAGCCAGATCCTGGTGTGGAAAGCCACCGGCACCCTGTCGCAGGACGAACAGGACTTTGTGCGCAACATGCGCGACATCGCCCTGCCACTGGCCGAGGGGGCCAATATCAACACGCTCGAGCGGCTGGAAACCGTGCGCATGGCGGCGCTGTTCGCGCTGGCGGTGGATGATACCGCCGATCCGCGGCTGGCGCTGGCGCTGCGAACCATTGCCACCGCCGAGGGCTATTTCGGACAGCATGACCGGGTGGAAGACACCCTGCGCCAAGGGATCGCCCTGCTGGAACGGTCCGAACAGGGCCGCCGGCATCTGCACTTGCTCTATGACGATCTGGCCTGGGCCGCCTATCTGCGCGGCGATCCCGACCGCGCCGAAACCCTGTTTGCCCGCAGCGACGCGGCGCAGCAGGCGGCGCAGGCCCTGGGCCCCGACCCCGAGGCGCCGCTGGACCTGGC
>NZ_PGTB01000329.1 GCF_002786325.1 Pseudooceanicola lipolyticus
AAGTTCTGGCAGGCTTCGACACCCGCCACGATACGCCGCCTTCTCAAACACCGTCACCCATTTCCCAGCATAGCTCGCTGAAAAGAGATGGCCCGGGAGCGGGAAGAATTCACGCCGCCGGTGCGCATCCATCCCAGCGGGTCGCATCTGGTGATCTACCGGCGGGAAGGGCAGGGGGTCGAGATCATCCGTATCCTGCATACCCATCAAGACCTTATGGCCTATCTGAACGACGGCTGACCAGTTACAGTCCAGCCGCCTTGGTCAGGTTGACGCGGAACCTGTCGCGGCGGCGCTGGTAGCGGCGGGTCCTCGAGCCGGCCGACATTGGCAAGCCCCCAGAGCCCACCGAACAGGCAGAACAGGATCGCCAGCCAGACGGCCACGGGGCGACGAATGGCGCCCCGCGCAATACTCATGCGTGCTGCATCAACCGTGTCGGATGCCATGCCGGTCATTCTCCCGTTCCGCAGTTCGTTGGACGACGGCCAAAGCGCCCGCCGTCAGAGGCCGACGACCGCGAGACGACCAAGGTTTGCGTCCGTCGCCTCGGCCTCGATGCGCGCAAGATCGGCGTCCAGCGCGCGCCGCAGCGACCGCCAGTATCGACATCGACAGGTCCGAATCCGCAGTGTCCAGGCCGTTCAGCGATGCCAGATGCCGGCGCAGCGTGCGGTGCTGCGCATCCTGCGGCAGGCCGGCCTCGAGCGCATCGTGTTCGGCCAGCATCTCCTTCAAGAGCGCCGCCATGAGGCCGCGCTTCGTCGGGAAATTGTAGAGGACACCTCCCTTCGACAGCCCCGCTTCGCGGGCGACCGCCTCGAAGGAGGTGTGCGCAACGCCCTCGCGCGCGGCAATCGCACGCGCCGCGGCAAGGATCCGCAGACTTGCATTCCGGCGCGCGCTTTTCTATTCCTGCATCAAGACTGTACCATCCGGTCGGTATAGGTGAGCGGCGAGACAGCGTCGCCTCCACATGGGGTCAAGGCGACCTGGCAGATTCGTTGGAATGCCGGTTTCCGGTCGGGCGAGGGACTGATGACACGCTTCAATTCCGTTCTTGTACTAATCGCGGGGCTGGCCCTTGTTGGGGCGGGGTTCTTCCTCTGGCGCGGCGACGGCACCGGGACGACCCCCGACGGATTTGCTCGTGGAAACGGGCGAATCGAGGCGGTGGAGATCGACGTGGCGGCCACGCGCCCGGGGCGGATTGCGCGCATCCAGGTGCGTGAGGGACAATTGGTCGCAGCCGGCGATCCGCTGGCTGAACTGGATGTCCGGCAGTTGCAGGCTGCGCGTCATCAGGCCGAGGCCGAGCGCCAGAGAGCCGAGATCGCGGTCGAGAATGCCAGGCTGCTGGTCGAACAGCGTGCGGCCGAGGTACGGGCCGCCGAGGCGGTTCTGGCTCAGCGAGAGTCGGCGGAGGTCGTGGCCCGACGCCAGTTGGAACGGTCAGAGGCGCTGACCGCTGGAAACGTCACGTCCGAGCGCGCCCTGGAACTTGATCGGTCGAACGCGCTCGGGGCCCAGGCGGCTGTCGCCTCGGCCGAGGCCGCCCTGGCGGCGGCGCGGGCCG
>NZ_PGTB01000330.1 GCF_002786325.1 Pseudooceanicola lipolyticus
CCGCCCTCGCCCCGGCCGCTGCCGAGCGGCGCCGTTTCGCGACGGTCCGCACGGTGCTGGCGCTGGTGCTGCGCGAGATGTCCAGCCGCTATGGCCGCACCCCCGGCGGCTATGTCTGGGCGGTGCTGGAGCCGCTGGCGGCGATCATCGTGCTGTCGGTCGGCTTCTCGCTGGTGCTGCGCGCGCCGTCGCTGGGCACCAGCTTCCTGCTGTTCTACGCCACCGGCTATCTGCCCTTCGATCTCTATATGTCGGTGTCCAACCAGGTGGCCCGCGCCATCAACTTTTCCAAGCCGCTGCTGCAATACCCGGCGGTGACCTGGCTCGACGCGGTGCTGGCGCGGTTCCTGCTGAACAGCCTGACCAGCATCCTGGTGGCGATCCTGCTGCTGGGCGGCATCCTGATCGCCACCGATGCGCGCGCCACGCTGGACATGGTGCCGGTGGTGCGGGCGATGGCGCTGGCGATGCTGCTGGGGCTGGGGGTGGGCACGCTGAACTGCGCCCTGATCGGCCTGTTCCCGATCTGGGAGGTGGCCTGGTCGATCATCACCCGGCCGCTGTTCCTGGCCTCGGGCATCTTCTATATCTACGAGGATCTGCCGCCGCTGGCGCAGGACATCCTGTGGTACAACCCGCTGATCCATATCCTCGGGCTGATGCGCACCGGCTTCTTCCCGACCTATACCGCCGCCTACGTCAACGAGGTCTATGTGCTGGCGGTCAGCCTCGTCCTCCTGGCACTGGGGCAGATCCTTCTGGGCCGCTATCACCGCGAAATCCTGAATCGCTGACAGGCTCTGACAAGGGCGGTTCCGCGCCGGCCAGCGCCAGCACCCGGGCATGGTCGCCGCCGGTGCGCCGCGCCAGCCCGTCGCGCACCGCCCAGCCCAGCAGCCGCAGGAAGCGGCCGCGCTCGCCCGGGTGGTGGCGGATCTTGGACAGCCATTTCGGCAGCACCGCCAGCAGCGCCGGCCAGAACATCCAGCCCGCCGCCATGCGATAGAGCAGCAGCAGGTTGCGGTGGTAGTAATAGACCTTCCACAGCGGCCGGAAGCGGCCGCGCTGGCCCTCGAAGGTGTCGCAGTCATGTTCGAAGACGATCCCGGGGGCAAACCAGATCCGCCCGCCGCGCCGGGTCAGGTCCAGCGTATAGATGCCGTCCTCGCCATAGACGAACAGCCGCCCGTCGGGGAAGCCGACCCGCCCGATCGCCGCCCGCGACACGAACAGCCCGACAAAGGAGGCGACATCGATCTGCCGCCCCGGCCCGGTGTAATCCTCGGGCCGGACGTGAAAGCCGCCGCGGCCGCCGATGCGCATCAGCGTGCGGGTGAATTCGCGGGCGTGCCAGAACGGGTTGCGCGAGGGGCGGTTCATCTCGCAGATCTCGCCCCCCGGGGTATAGACCGCCGCCGCCACCGCCTCGCAGCCGGCCTTGTCGAGCCGGTGGAAGGCGGCCAGCGCGCCGGGCGCCGGGCGGGCATCGTCATCCATCACCGCGATCCAGTCCGGGTCGAACCGGGAACAGGCCAGCCGCATGCCGGTCTCGA
>NZ_PGTB01000033.1 GCF_002786325.1 Pseudooceanicola lipolyticus
CGCGCCGCGGCCCACGGTGCCGCGCACCACGGTGCAGCCGACACGGCCCAAACCCGCCGCACCCCCTGCCCCGGCGCAGCCCTCGGTGCAGGACACCTCGACGGGCACCGTGTTCAAGAACCCGCCGAACTATTGCCCGCAATTCGGCTCCACCCCCGATTGTATCGACGGCTCGCCAAGGCGCAATTGATCCCGGCCCCGGACATGAAAAACGCGCAGGCCGGGGCCTGCGCGTCGATCTGTTTTCAAATGCCCTGAAGTCAGAGCGTGACGAAGGTGTCGTCGCTTTCCAGAACCGCCAGGAAGGGCGAGATCGGTCCGCTGCTGAGCGCGGCGGCGTCGCTGTCCTGGGTGTTGGCCACCAGATCGGCGGGGGCCACCACGATCACCTCTTCGGTTTCCACGCTGGCCGCGGCGCCGGTGGAGCTGCCGAATTCGAAGGCATCGGCGGTCATCGTGGTGATCTCGACATCCGAAATGGTACCGTCGAACACACCCTTGTAGCCGGCCTTGCCGGTCTCGGAAGACCAGCCAAGCGCGCCCAGTTGCAGGTGCTCGCCATTGTTGACCCAGGACATGTCGAAATCGGCTTCGCCGATCAGTTCACCATTCAGCCAGGCCGCAACCTGACCATCGCCGAAGCTGACTTCGACATTATAGGTCTTGTGGGTCTGGATGTTCTCGGCCGTCAGGATCACATCGCTTTGACCATCCTGGAAGCGGACGTTCAGCGTGCCGTTGGCGACGTAGATGGTGAAGTGGTTGCCACCGCCGGTATAGCCCGCCGCATCTTTCGACAGGACACCGGACCAGCCGGCCACCCGATCGGCGTTGAAGTTCAGCGAAATGGTGCCGGACTCGATTGCCAGATCCTCGGTCGCCGCCAGTTCGACAACGTCGATCGCGTGCTGCACTTCCAGCGCGCCGGCGCGCGAGAACACCACCTTTTCCGTCATCACCGGTTCTTCCGGCTCGGGCTCGGTCACGCCACCCGAGGAATCCCCGGTCGACGGTTCCGACGGAGTCTCGGTTGTCGGCGTCTCGGTTGCGGGCTGCTCGCTCCCGCCACCCGTGTCGACTTCGTTCAGAAGATCGGCAATGAAGTCGACCGCGCCCATCTCGAGCGCTTCCAACTCGGACCCGACCACCGGGATGAAATCCGACCAGGCTGCGCCGGTGCCCTGGAACAGGGCGCTGAGATCGGCATCGCGGCCATAGATGAAGTTGTCGCCGATATTGGACGACTTGGTTTCATCATAGAGGATCTTCATGACATTGCCGGTCACCGTGGTGCCCGAGTTGTCATAGCCCGCCTTCTCGGCCAGCCGGATGATGGCGCCGCCACCATTCAACGGGATCAGCGTGTTGTTCTGAACGACAACGTTTTCTTCACCACCGTTGATGTAGATCGAGTTGACCGAGTTGACCGCGATCAGGTTCTCTTCGATCAGCAGGTCGGAATAGCCCCCTGCCCCCGGATCGGAGATGAAGATGCCCTGCGGCGTCACCGTCTTGTCGCCGGTGTCGCGGTCATCATACATCAGGTTCCGCCGGATGGTGATGTCATGCGGCGTTTCGCCGTTCACACCAAACATCTGGATGAAATCCGAGTGGTTGTATCCGCCGCCCTCGTCCCGATAGTCCTCGGGCTGGGTGTCGAAGAAATAGTTGCCTTCGACCAGGCCGTTATAGCTGTTGCCGGTGATCCGCATCAGGTCTTCCTGCGCGGTGTGGATCTTGTTGTCAGTGACCGAGAAGTCCCGGACACCGTTCAGCAGCATCGCATGGAAGCCGCCGTCGATGTCATTGTTGGTGACGGTCAGCCCGTCGACATCGCGCATATATACCAGCCCGTCGACCTCAGAGTCCGACAGAGCCACACCATCCGAATAGTAGGCTGCGAAGACATCGACCTGGATGTCGCTGAAGCTGAGATTCGCAGCCTTGTTCATGATGATCTGATCGAAGGTTGCCCCTTGCGGATTCTCCGCAGTGATGGTGACAGCCGACGCAAATTTCGCCGAGATATTGATCGTTCCGTAGTCCCCGTCCTTGAGAACGATCGTATCGCCGCCGCTCGCCGACCCCAGTGCCTTCTGCAACTCGGATCGGTTGCTAACCGCAATTACAGTCATAGAATCAGTGCCCTTCCTGGTCCCCAGTTTGAAACATTATGTGACCTGCTCACCCGATAGCGTCGCTGGCGTCAACAATCACTTGTTCGACTCGGCGGATTTTCGCGAAAATCCGGCATCAAACGGACGTATTTCGCCGATTTTGTTCCCGGGCGATTGTCAAATCGCCAAATTTGCCTTTGGGAGGTCAATTTGCGACCCGCCGGAGCAGGAGATTACCGCTGCGTTAATTTTCAATTTACAGGCGATTTCCGCCGGATGCTCGCCTTTAACGAGCAGATCCATCCGGTCTGACAACGCGAGGCGGAACCGGGCCACGCGGTCAGGATCGCTCTATTGCCGCGCTGCAGCATCGCGGCCGTAGATATTGTATCCGCACCTAGGTATCGGCCTTTCGTGTGCGGTACGCCCTGTATTTGCCATAGTATGGTAAAAGCCAGGTTAACGCGGGAGTTCCGCCTGGACAGCCGTCTTGCGACATCTTGGCGACGCCGGCCGAGCCTCCCGCGGAGCCTGCCGCAGGGGACCGGATTCAGCCCGCGCATGACTGCCACACCCCGCAACAGAGGTTTCCCACTTCGCGCCCAGTTGCTGGATTTTTGTTAAATATAGCCTCGGAATTTTGGCGGGACTCGGGCTGGAAAATTTGATCAATGAGACTTCAAACCGTTAATACGCCTTTAATCCAAAATTTGAGATGGCTCACGCTGTCGTGACGCGACATCAAATTAATGCAATTCAATAAACATTATTATAAAGGTGGATAATTGATCTCCAAGCAGAAATAAAAGTTGATGACGCGAAGCAAATTCAAAAAGAAAATAGTATTTAGATTTCTCGCGATTCTCGGATACCTCGCTTCATCGCTTCCGCCGCCGCAAACATTACCGGGTCGGCCCATCGCTTTGCCCGGCCACTCCGTAGCAGACCGTTCTGCAACGCCCCCGGTTCGGGACCCCGACCGGGTTCGCGAACCCCCGCCCCCGAGGCAGGCCCCCGGCCTGCACGAAAGCCGAAGCCGGCCGCGCCGCCACGTGGGATCAACCGGGAAGCTCGGGAGAACAGATGGTTATACCGCGAAGCTCACCCACCTTTGCCTCGATGCCCCCGGTCACGCCACGGGCACGCCCCCACTCCGCAGTCCATCTGGCTTGGCTCTGGGTCAATTCGCTGCCGGTTCCCGGAGGCCTCGCGTGGCTTTTTTCCAACAGATCCGAACTTGTTTATTTCCAGTAATTGCATTTCACGCGGAAAACTTTAATTCGTTAACCTTCGCGTTAGATTCGGTGACCCGGCCAAGCTGGAAACCGATCACAAGTGTATTACCTGTGGAACCAAAACCGCACTTCTATTGCAGAGTGCAGCCAACGCCTCGGGCGCGGAATCACCTGCGCAATCTCATCCATTATGGTTAGCGCGATACTATCCAGATTTAGTAGGGTGCATCGACCACACCACCACGTAAGGTTACGAGAGCGAGAGCGAGAGCTTATCAGAATTGCTTGAATTCGTTGGGGCAAGCCGGGCCGCGGCTATGTCAGCCCCGCGGGAGGCGCCGAGTGCTTGGTGCGGTCGAGAGACACTAAACCGTTAACCACGGCTGTTGCATGCTGTCAGAATTTTCCCCTAAACTGTAGGCATTTGTAACGCTCGCTGTCGGACGGTGTTCCATAGAATAGCCCGCCAACGCGGACTCACTTGGGGGGGGGCCATTTGGGGGACCGAGCAAAAACAAGCTGACCCTGGTCGCGATCCAGAACGCGCTGGACGGCAAGTTTCAGAACGGTGTCGGGTTGATACTGATCAAGAATGGCGGCGGAAGATGGGCTCGGCTCGATTGACGACCTAACCCTGGCCGCCGTGCGCAAGGCGCGGGACGAATGCGCCCGCGTGTTGGCCGTTGGGCGCGCTCCGATTTCCGAGCGTGAGCTCGCACAGGAGCAGATCATCGCCGACTAGTAGCGCTTCGATCATACGTTCGAAGACACGCCGAGATCGCCTTCGAGGTGAAAAAGATGAAACTGCGCGGCAAGTGGATGTCGCCGATCCGCGTTCACATGACCCCCAAATGCGGTCTCCTACAGAAGTCGAAGCTCCCCCCAACCGATATTCGGGCGGCTCTGGCGCCGATCTGGCGCCGATCTGGCGCGAGAAACCCCGACCGCGATGAAATGCGTCGAGCGGACCCGGTTCATATTTTCTCACGCCAAGCTCCGGCGTCGACTACAACCCCGACACGGTGAAGAAGGCAAAGACGATGCTGGGAGAGGTCATGCACAAGACGGTCTCGATCACCGCCTCCCCCTGGCGAGAGAACGCGGATCTGTTCCTAAAGCTCAAAGATCGCGGCTGCTTGCACCAATGCCTGCGCTGGGTCATCCTGACCGCGGTGCGTAGTGAAGGAGCGACGCAGGCGCTATGTAGCGAGATCGACGGCGATATATGGACGGTGCCGGCCGTCCGATTAAAGGCGAGAGAGGGATGCAGACCGATTTCCGCGTGCCGCTGAGCGGCCCCGCGCTAGAGATCGCGCGGGAGGCGGCAGAATATTCGGAAAACTTCCTGTTCCCCGGTCATATGGGACGGAAGGGTGGGACCGGAACCGCGCTGCAAAAGGCGCTGAACCAGATCGGTGAATCCGGGCGTCCGCACGGATTCCGCACGAGCTTCCGGACCTGGGTGCAGGATACCTAGGCGGCGAGCTTCGATGTCGCCGAGACGGCCCTCGCCCACATGGTCGGGAGCAAGGTGGAGCGCTCCTATGCGCGTTCCGATCTACTAGAGACTCGTCCTGGGCTGTTGGACAAATGTGCCTGCTTCGTCAAAAGAGAGAGCGCCGCTGTCGTGGCGTTCAGGCGCTGACGACCCGATGCGCCAGTTCCATCTCTACTGCCCCTGCGGGCAATCGGAGCGGCTCCTCTGCGGCGCGACAATAGACGCTCTCATCGAACTGGACCGCCTATCGGAGATCGCGGCAACGAAACCCACCGTGCCCCCGAGGTCGCCCAGTTCGAACACACCGACGGTTTCTTCAACCGGCGGCGCGAACACGCAGCAAAAGGCTGGAAGGCTCTCGCGACCTTCGAACAGAAAGCCGCTAACCATGAGCACTTGATCAAAACTGAACCGTGACATGCCGGGAAAATTGGGCTGTGCTTTGACACCTGCCCCCAAGGCCTCGGCTGTTTCCTAGTAAATTGAAGACTACTGCCCTGTTCCGACAGGTCACATTAAACAGTCGAACGCTTCCTTGACTACGCCGACATCACAGCAATTCTCGGCTGGCTCCGCCATTTGCCAACAAGACATAGGCTCGAAAACACGACCGCAAGCAGAGGAACGCCAAATCGTGCTCTTGGGTCATCAAGCTGATCGCAGCTCTACCGGGACGGAGTCGAAGCTTCGCAAGTTATTGTTTAGCCGTTGGCGTACTGGGCCGCAGGGGGTTATGGTGCGGACCCGCTCGGCCAGCGCCTGCAAGATTAATTCACCCTCCATTCGGGCTATCATCTGGCCGATGCACATATGCACACCGTTGCCAAGGGCCAGCTGGGCCTGCGTTTTTCTATTGAGATCGAAAACATTTGGGTGCTCGAATGCATCAGGATCCCGATTGGCAGCGCCCAGCATAACGATGATCTTGTTGTTCGCCGAGACGACGCAACCGTCGCCGAAATCGACGTCTTCCATCGTAAGTCGGCAGATGCTCTGAATTGGCGTTTCCAGTCGCATTGCCTCATCGAAAGCCACTCGGATCCTCTTCGGGTCGGCGCGAAGAGCCAGGTACTGGTCGGGCGCCTGCGCCAGATAGTGGATCGCTGCCGCGATCGTTGCAGACGTCGTGTCCAACCCACCCCGCAGGAAGGATCGGATCAGAAGCGGCGCAATTTCAGGTGCGATCTCTCCGCGATCGGCGGCTTCATAAATCTTCAGGCCAAACCCGCCTGGCAAAAGTGACTCGCGCTGCATCTGCTGGTTGTTCCAGTCCATGATCCGTGCGGCTTTGGCCTCGGTTTCCAGAAGTCGAGCGTTGCGCGGCCCCTGGCTGTCGAAGTTCAGGGCACCTAACAGAAACAGATTATCGCGCCGCTCGGGGCTGTCGGCCCAGCCGATTGCAGTGGGGAAAACTTCGGAGACGAAAACCTCGGCAAGATCGCCGACGGCGTCGATCGGACCGGCATCTACGAGGTCGTCAATCAACTTTTCAGCGCGGCCGCTAAATGCTTCACGCCATTCGCGGATGACCTTTGGCGTCAAGATTCGCTGCAACGCGGTACGCACTCTGGTATGGTCGGGGGGATCAACCTCCAGAATGGGGCTGGGCGCGCGCCAGGCATCAGGCGAGCGCACATCGGCAATGCCGGCCCCCGATGTGGATGAAAACCGTTCCCAATCCTTGAGGGCCCGTCCGACATCCCGGTGACGTCCCATTGCGAAAACGCCGTAGCGCGGCATGAATACCACCGGCCCAGCCTGCCGAACCTGATCGAACATCGCGAATGGACTTTCCAGCGTGGCGTCGTCATACGGATCGATATCGAGGCGCGGAATTGTGTCAGAAACGACAACCTGGGTGCTACTGAGAAGGGGCATGGCTCTATCCTTTTGCATCTGCTTCTCAACAAACCTTCAACGCGGGATCCGCCATCTGCCAGCCCGCCCAGGCCGGATGACCGGCCCGCTGGGCCTGCACCGGCAACGATGGGTTGGCCCCCAGCCGATATGCGGCCCACCAGCCCCAGCGAGGATTCGCCAGAAAGGCGCGGGCCAACGCCACCATGTCAGCCTTGCCCGAAGCGATGACATCTTCGGCCTGTTCCGGTGTGGCGATCATGCCAACGGCCCGCACTGGCATGCTGGTTGCGGACTTCACGGTTGCCGCAAAATCCACTTGGTAAAGCGGGCCCACCTCAACCTTTTGTGCGGGATCGATCCCGCCTGAGGTCACATCGACATAATCGCATCCGGCGGCCTCAAGTGAGCGCGCAAGGGCTACCGCATCCTGAGGGACTAGCCCGCCCTCGATCCAGTCGGATGCGGTGATCCGCATGCCAACTGCAACTTCGGGGGCTGCAGCACGGGTGGCCTGCAACACCTCGATCAGCAGGCGCATTCGGTTTTCGGAATTGCCACCGTAGTCGTCGGTGCGCTTGTTGGTCACGGGTGAGTGGAACTGATGCAGAAGATAGCCATGTGCAGCGTGTATCTCGATTAGGTCGATGCCGGCGCGAACAGCGCGCGCAGCGGCCTGGGCATGTGCGTCGATCAGCGCGCGAATATCTTTAGGCTCCATCTCCCGCGGAATTGGTCCGGACCCAAGTGCTAGAGGCGACGGAGCCATGGTCGGCCATGCCCCCTCGGCAGATGTCAGCGCCAAGCCGCCGTTCCAAGGGACTTGCATTGCCGCCTTGCGTCCGCCATGGCCGATCTGCACCCCCACCCGCGCCGGTCCAACCGCGCGCAATAGCGCGACCGTCTCCGCCAGCGCGGATTCGGTCCTGTCGTCGTACAGTCCGCAGTCGCCGTGCGAGCATCGGCCCTCGGCAGTGGGTGAAGTCATTTCGATCATGACCAGACCCGCCCCGGAATTGGCCAATCCGCCCAGATGTGCCTTGTGCCACTGGCCGTGCGCTCCATCTTCGGCGCTATATTGCGCCATAGGGGCGACCACCAGGCGGTTGTTCAGCTTCAAGGGGCCAAGTTCAATCGGAGAGAACAGTTCGCTCATTTCGTGTCCACTGCTATCAGCGTAATACGCTGGGAAACGGCGGCATCGATGGCCGCGTCAGAATACAGAAAGGGAACGTATTCACCACGCGCCCATGGCTCGAAGAGGTTATCGTAGAATGGGCTTCGCGGGTCGCCCGACTGCCCCGGGGCAGTGATGCAACGCGACTTATCCCAGTCCCCCACATCCAGCACGAACCTGACCGAAGCTCCCGTGGTCACGCGAAAGTCGCTTTCACGATACGCGGCATGCATGATGGTCGAGGCCGACCCGGGCTTGGGCGCGGGTCCGACGTCGGCCAGATCGATCCAGTTAGAGCCGAGATCGCGGGATAGGGGATGTTCGAAATAAGCATGGTGCAACTTGCCCCACGCCCATGTCGATGTATCGGGTCCGAATTTCTCCGTCAAATCGTACAGCGTTCCACGCAATGTGCTGGCTAGCAAGGAGTTGCGACCGGCCTCAGGGTCTGGGCCAAAGGGTGCGGTGGGAGTTTCCAACGCTGACAGCAGTCCTTCGACGTCACCGGGAAAAAGCAGCCCGTGCAAAGCCGGATCGGGAACGAACAGGCTGAAAAGCGCGGGCTTCAGCCGTTTGTGGAGCCACCATTCCTGGATCAGGCCGGCGGTTGACCCGACTGAAAGCATGCAATCCCAGTCCAGCAAAAGCTTGATGATGGCGGCCAATTCCGGGTCGCTTTTGATCTCGGCCGTCCGCAACAGTTTTTGCAGGCGCATCCCCGGCCACGAGAACGTGTCCGTTTGCAGAGCACAACTTTCATCCAGACTGTGGTCCTCAGAGTTTCCCAACACATCGTGGAGGCGCAGAGCGCGGCTTTTTTCCAGCCATTCATAGCCGATCTGAGTGATTTCATGCTGCCAGTCGTCTGGAAGGTTCGCCTCGTTCGCGGAGGCGACATATCGCGTTTCCGGATTCACTTGGCTTGGCATCTTGTCCAACGGTACCATGCCATCCCACTCAAATTCGCCATTGCCGGGGACGGGCAACAGGCCGTCCCATTCAGGTCGCACCGGGGTGAAGCCGTAGGGCAGCCATGCGATATTTCCCGAGGTATCCGCGTACACATGGTTCAGCGCCGGGGCACCAAACCGGGCAACACCTTCGCGGAACTCGTCGAGGTCGCGTGAACGCATGGTGGAGACACCAGCCAGGTAGGCGCAGGTCCCCGGCTCCCACCAGACCGATCGCAATGCATAGGCGCGGGACTTCTCGGGTTGAGCCAGCAGTACGGGACCGTGGCGGGTAAACAGCAGGTCATGCGTCTCTGTCGCATGGCCGCGGATCTCAAATTCCTCGGGAATTACGGTCATCGCCTCCCAGGCATCTGCGAAGCGATATTCCAAAGGGTTATCCGGGTTGGTTTCGTATTGATAAATGTCTTCCTGGTCCGAGCCGAAGATCGTCGCCGTGAAAGCGCAGGTGCCGTTGTGCCCCATGCACAACCCAGGTGCGATCGGTTCGCCGGTGCCAATTACATTAAAGCCCGGGGTGCGCAGATGCACCAAGTACCTCAAAGCCGGAACTGCGTGCATTCGGTGCGGATCTCCGGCGATCACCGGACGTCCAGTCGAAGTTCGCGCCCCCGCCACAGCCCAGTTGTTTGACCCTGTCCAATGCGCGTCCTCGATGACCTCGGCCAGTGAATTCACAAAGCGCCACTTTGAAGCCTCGGCCCGGGTGGCATTCAGGCGACCCGGGTCGAAGCTGACGCCGGCTGTAGCGAGCTTGAAGCGCTCCAGCACCTCTAAAGGCACATCTTCGAATTCGATACCGCCTGCATTCCTGGGGGTCACACGAGGCTCGAGATTCTTTCGGAGCAAATCGGCTTCGGCCGTAGCTTCCGACAGGACAACACAACGCAAAACCTCGGAAATCGCGTTACGGGTCAAAGCGTGGCTGCGGATGCGTACGACATCCTCTGGCTGCCACTTTTCGGGCTTAGATCCGGTCTTGTCGAATTCCGGCGGTAGCCGCTCCGGCTCGGCCGCACACAGATCGATCCACGCATTGATGCCGGCGACGAAAGCTGTGCAGATCTCCTCCATGTCATCGGCATAAGCGCGATACTCGGCCTCGATATCGCCACGATACAGAAAAGCGCGGGCCGCGATGTCCTGCTCAAGAAATCCGGGGCCGAACGAAGCGGCCAGCCTGCCCAGCCCGCGCTTGCGCCAAAGGTCCATCTGCCACAGCCGGTCGCGCGCAGCATTGAACCCTTGGAGATAGAAGCCATCCATGGTGGACCGGGCGCGCAGATGGGGAATACCCCACGTGTCGATCAGAATCTCGGCATCGCTCTGCAATCCACTGACCTGCAGCGTTTCGTCCTCAAGGGCAAGGTCTTTCATTACACGGGTCCAGTCCGGTTGTCTGTGACGGTCCCGGGTTGTCCGAGACCGGAGCGTTTGGTTCAAGCGGCTTCGGGTTCGCCGGCAGCGATCCAGGCCTCGGCGACTTCCGTTCCGGTCGCGAACCATACGTTGGGGAAAGTGCGGATAAAGGCGATCAGCTCGCGCAGCATCGCGATTCGCGAAGGACGGCCAGTGATTTGCGGGTGAAAGATGATGTTGTACAATCCGCCCCAACGGTACAGTTCCCGAAACTCATCTTTGTAGATGGCCAGCAAGTGTTGGTTGGGAAACATCGGGCGGGGGCTCGCGACGGAGAACAGCGCGTAGGGCGCATCGTCCAGCGACCAGTGCCATGGAAGCTCTACCGGGCCTTTGGAACCGTCTTCGAACCGATGGCGATAGGGCATTACATCATTCATCAGGGACGAATTGTACAGCATCTCGTGTTGCGCCAGCAATGTGAAGAGGCCCGAACTGACTTCACCTGCCGGCGACCGGTATCCGCGCGGACGAATACCCAAGACCTTATCGAAGGCCTCAAGGCCCCGTTCGAATTCCTCGACTTCTGCAGCGGGATCGTCCGACACCCAGCGGTGCGAGTACGAGTGGTGCGCCACCTCATGGCCCGCCTTCACCACCGCCTCACAGCGCTCAGGATGGTTTTCGACGGTCCATCCAGGGATGAAAAAGGTGCTTTTGACCCCGGCGTCGGCGAGCGTATCAAGTATCTTCGGCACCCCCACCTTGGCACCGTATGTCCCTTGGCTCAGGATACCGGGGCGCGCGGCGTTGGCCTTGTCCCGCGAGGTCCACAGCGTTTCGGCGTCGAAATCAAAGGTCAACATAACGGCACATCGGGCACCATTGGGCCATTTCACTGAAATATCGTGCATCGTGATCCTCCTATAGGGCTCATTCGGTCGAAAATGGCGCGTGTCGCGTGGCCAGGAAGCCACCATCAACCGGCAGGACCGCCCCAGACACGAAGGAGGCCTCGTCAGAAGCCAAAAAGGCAATGACGGCAGCCTGTTCGTGGGGCTGTGATATGCGGCCCAACGGGATAGGCGCGACCTGCAGCTGCCGGTATCGCGAGCTTTTCAGGTGTTCCTGCGTCATTTCCGTGGCAACGACACCGGGCGCGATGGCGTTCACGGTTATGCCCTTGGGCCCCAGTTCGGTGGCCAATTGGCGGCTGAACTGGGCGATTCCGGCCTTGGCCACACCATAGCCGATGGTTCCCGCATTGCCGATCATTCCGAAGATGGAACTGACGTTGACGACCCGTCCGCCGGGACGACGCAGACGTGGCGACAGGTCGCGGGTCAGGCTGATAACGGCCCGAAGATTCACTTCGATCAGCCGAAGCAGATGTGCATCATCGGAGTCGGGTAAAAGCCGCGAACCGCCGATGCCGGCGTTGTTCACCAATATGTCCAGCGGACCAACGTCCATCCCGTCCAATTGTGCCAGCACACTGGCGGAAGCGCCGGGCTCCGCCAAGTCCAGAATCAGGCCCGTCTGGCCCATTGCATTGGCTGTTTCTTCGACTTGGTCCAACTGGTCGACAAGAAGGACACGCGCACCATCCTGCGATAAACGCAACGCGGTAGCGGCACCGATGCCCCGCGCCGCACCAGTAACAACGGCAGTTCGACCTGCGAAACGCGGTTTAGGCAAGGCGTCCTCCGTCGATCGGAAGCGCGATACCGGTGGTGAATGACGCGGCATCACCAAGAAGATAGCTCACGGCGGCGGCGACCTCGTCAGGTTCTCCCATACGTCCCATCGGATGGACCGCGGCAATGCGGCGCCGACGTTCAGCTTGGGCTTCGGGCCCATTCGCGAATGCGATACTGGATTCTAGCATCGGTCCGGCGATGCTGCCGGGGCACACACAATTGATGCGGATGTTCTGATCCGCGTGGCTGAGCGCCAGCGTGCGGGTCATCATGACCACGGCGGCCTTGGTGACCGAATACAAAGGCACATCGGCCGAGGCCTGCATGCCAGCGGTAGATGAAAACAGGACAACCTCGCCCGCGCCACCGATCTTCATCTGGGGAATAATGGCCTTACAGATCCGCCAGACAGCGCGGACATTCAGGTTGAAAAGGCTGTCAAATTCATCCTCGGTCACGTCGATCAAGGGCTTCATTGGACCAAACAGCCCCGCAGTTGCCACCAGCCCGCGTACGGGTCGGTCAAATGCCCGTGCAGAAAAGTCGGCCAGCTTATCGACCGTCTTGCCGTCTGCTACGTCGCCGACAAAACCTTTTGCGCCTGGGCATTTCTCCAGCGTCCCCTCCAATGCTTCGACAGACAGATCAGCAAGGACAAGATCAGCGCTGAGAGCGGACAAAGCCTGCGCTGTTGCACGCCCAAGCGCCCCGCCCGCGCCGGTGATCAGGATCGTCCGTCCTGCCAAATCCGCATTAGGCATTGGTGGGCTCCACCTTGGGGCGCGTCTTTGACGCAGTAGCATTCGTAGCGCTGCTTCGCAGAGCCGTATCGCCGCCTGGGACCGAGGCAAAGAGTTGGCGCGTGTAGCTGTGCTGGGGTGCGCCAAACAGATCGGCGGCGGGCTGAAGCTCGACTACCTCACCTCGCTGCATGACTGCGATACGGTCGCAGATCTGGGCCGCCACTCGTAGATCGTGGGTCACGAACAACATGGCCAAGCCCAACCTTTTTTGAAGGTCGGCCAGTAGTTTCAGAACCCGGGACTGGACCGAAACATCGAGGGCCGACACCGCTTCGTCCGCGATCAAAAGGGCGGGTTTCAAGGCAATGGCTCGCGCGATCCCGATGCGTTGACGCTGTCCGCCGGAAAACTCGTGCGGATAGCGGTCTGCGGCCTGCTCAGGCAAGCCGACCAGTTTCAGCAATTCGCGCGCTTCCTTCATGGCCACTTCCCTGCTTAGGCCATGAGTCTCCGGACCTTCGGCAATAATCCTGCCAACTTTCCGCCGCGGGTTCAGCGAGGCGTAGGGGTCCTGAAACACCATCTGGATCTTCGACCGTGCTTGGCGGAGCTCAGCCGACCTGAGGTCAAGAAAGGAAGTTCCGTTGATCGAGACCTTACCGGATTCCGGTTCGATCAGGCGTACGATACACCGCGCGGTCGTCGACTTACCCGAACCGGATTCGCCCACAATACCCAATGTTTCGCCACAGCGGATTTCCAACGATACATCGTTGACCGCCTTGACCAACCGCCCGTTACCAAACATGCCTTTCCGACCGAAAGTTTTTTTTAGGTTGCTGGCCTTCAGCACTGTTGGCGCATCACCCAAGGGTCGCGGAACTGGGGGAATCAGCGACGGTACGGACGCAATCAGCGCCTTGGTATAGTCGTGCGTGGGCTGGTTCAGCACCACATCGGCCGGCCCCTGTTCCACTGCAATACCCTGCTGGAGCACCACAACCTTGTCGGCGATTTCGCGGACCACCCCGAAATCGTGCGTTATCAGCATGACAGAGGTGCCGTGATCACGCCGCAGGCGGTCGATCAGCTTCAGGATCTGGGCCTGAGTAGTCACATCCAGCGCGGTTGTAGGCTCGTCCGCAATTAACAACTTGGGACTTAGGGCAAGGGCCATTGCGATCATGACGCGCTGGCGCTGCCCGCCTGACAATTGATGGGGGAAAGCCTTGGCGATTAACCTGGGATCTGGCAGCCCCATTTCTTCCAACAGGGCTTCGATGCGGGAACGGGTGACTTTGGACTTCTGGCCGTGAGCCATGAAAACCTCTTCCATCTGGTCCCCGATCTTCATCACCGGGTTCAGTGATGTCATCGGTTCCTGGAAGATCATGCCGATGTCACGGCCGCGAATGCGCTGCATCGCTGCGGTGTCGGTGACTGGAACTTCGGTTCCCGAGAGGCGGATACTACCGCCCGCTACCTTCACCGTATCCGGCAGCAACCCCATTACTGCGTGGGCGGTCATGGTCTTTCCCGACCCGGATTCCCCGACCACGCACATGGTTTCTCCTGTTTTTATGGTCACCGAGAATTTCTCGACGGCGTGGGCCCGATCCGAGTTCGCGGGAAGCGCTATCGACAGGTCGGTGATCTGAAGAACGGCAGTCATTTCCGTCCCCTTTCCTTTAAACGAGGATTGAGGAAATCGTTCAGACCCTCGCCCACAAGGTTCAGGGCAAGCACCGTCAAAAGGATGGCGACCCCGGGAAAGAAGCTGATCCACCAGCCATCGAGAAGTCTGGTTCGCCCGGCGCCGACGACGTAGCCCCAGGTCATCATGTCTGGGTCACCAAGCCCGAGAAACGACAGCGCTGATTCTAGCAATATCGAGCTCCCGACCATGAGAGAGGCCATCACGATCAGCGGTGCAATCACGTTCGGCAATACCTGCGTGAAGAGGATCCGGGTCGATGTTTGCCCGATTACAATGGCAGCTTGCACATATTCCCGCGACCGTAAGCTCAACACCTCGCCGCGCACCAACCGCGCGACGGGCGGCCAACTGACAATAGATATCGCCATGATGATCGACAGGAAACTCGGCTCCAAAATGGCGACGATCACGATCGACAGGGCAAAGGCGGGAATAGTCTGGAAGAACTCAGTGACGCGCATCAGAATGTCGTCGGCCCAGCCACCGAAATAGCCTGCCATCGCACCGATCGGCACACCGATCAGCAGCGATACGACAGTGGCCACCAGTCCGACAATCAACGACGCGCGTGCGCCATGAAAAACAGCTGAGGCAACGTCGCGACCCAACACATCGGTGCCAAAAAGGTACCTGCCGGAAAAAACCTCTGGCGGGATCATCGGCCTGGCCACCATACGCCAGGGACTTTGCGGAAACAGCAGTGGGGCGGACAGGGCGCAGCCGATGATAACCACCAGCACGACCAGGCCGATGAAGCCACCACGATTTCGGGCGAAATGTCTAAGCGATCTCATCGGGCGATCTCGATTCGGGGATCTGCAAAGCGATAAAAAAGATCCGTAATGATGTTGAATAGTACGACCAGCGCCGAGCAGACGAAAAACACCCCCAAAAGCACCTGGTATTCTCGTTGCATCAGGGCGTCGAACAACAGCCGCCCAATGCCAGGCCAAGCAAAGATAGTTTCGATCAGCACTGCACCACCAACGATCTGACCAGCTTGAAGGCCCGCCAGCGTGACTACCGGCAGAATGGCGTTGCGCGCTATGTGTCGGCGCGTGATGTATCCTTCGCCTAGCCCCTTGGCGCGGGCGGTCTTGATAAAATCTGCGCCCGCGATTTCGAGGGTCGAAGCGCGCATGATCCGAGCGTAAAGCGCCGTGTAAAAAAGGCCCAGCGTTGTCGCGGGTAGGATGAGATGGCGGCCGACGTCGATGATATGCGCCCAACCGGAGTAGTTCGCGCCGACCGTGGCATAGCCGATGTTGGGCAACCAGCCCAGTTTTAGCGCGAACAGGACCTGGCCTAGAAGGGCGATCCAGAACAGGGGCATCGCGTAGAAGATCAGCGCAAATATTGTGATCAACGTGTCTTGCAGGGTGCCGACCCTGCGCGCCGCCAGAACCCCCAAAACCACCCCCAGTATCAGCGACACGACGAAAGCTGTGCCCGTCAGCAGCAAAGTGGCAGGGAGACGCTCGGCGATCATGTCCAACACGGTACGGTTGTTGCGGGCCGAATGCCCCAGGTCCAGCGTAGCGATACCCTTCATGTGGATCCACAGCTGTTCGATCACCGGCTTGTCCAGTCCAAACCGTTCACGCAGTTGCGCGATGTACACAGGATCGGCCGCTCCAGATTCACCCGCCAGTACACTGGCCGGATCGCCGGGGGCGATGCGGATGAGGAAAAAGTTCATCACGGCGATCGCCAGAAGGACTAGTATGCCCTTTAAAACGCGCGTCAGGGTGAAACGGAGAGTATCCATCGGCCTCAATCCAGGGGGTACAGGCAGGTCGTCCTCGCCCGGTTCGGACGAGGACAAGGCGGATCAGTCGTCTATCCATGCTTTCAAAAGGCCATCATTGGCCCCCGAAGCGGTGGTTATGTACTCTTTGACATTGCAATGGGTGACCGTCGGGAAGTTCACATCCACCGACCACAGGGCCGGCATCTCGTCCGCGACCATCTCGTGGATCTGCTTGTAGATTGCCGGGCGGTCGGCCGCAGGGGCTATGGCGCCTTCTTCCCACAGTGCGTCGATCTCGGGGTTCGCATAGCCACCAATGTTCGAGAACGGGTTGCCGACATCAATGGTCGAAGACACCCACATCCGTGCCACGCCCAACGCCGGGTCACCGTATTGGTAGGTCCAGTTGTTGGTTATGTCAAAGTCGCCCGAACTGGCACGCTGGTTCCAACCGGCAGGGTCGGTCGCGATCATCTTGATATTCACGCCGACGTCATTGAAATTCTGGCGGGCAATCTCGGCAGTCCGGATCCAATTTTCGCCATATGGCGTTGGCATCAAACGCAGCTCCTCTCCATTATAGCTGGAGGCCTCGATCAACTCGCGCGCTTTGTCCGGGTCGAATTCATAAGGATAGTCTGAATTTTTCGGGAAGAATTTGGTCCGAGGGGAGATTGGGCCGGTGCCGATTTCACCGTAGCCGCCCCAGACAACGTCCCGGATGAATTCCGTGTCCAGCGCATACATCAACCCCTGACGAAATGTCTTGTCGGCCAAAGGTCCAGACCGAACATTCAACTGGAAATATGATTGAGGCGCAAAGAGCTCCCAGCCTTCTGTGGTGACGCAGACGTTGTCGACCTTTGACAAGCGCTCCACATCCGCGCTTTCCAATGAACCTCCGGTCATCACGTCGACTTCGCCGGTTTCGAAGGCAATCGCCCTGGAGGCAGCATCAGGGATGAACCTGAAAATCGCTCCGTCCAGGCGAGGCAAGCCATCTATATAGTAGTCCTCGTTTTTGACCAGTTCGACATGCGACCCATTCACCCACTCTTTGAATTTCATCGGGCCGGTGCCGATAGGCGAGTTGTTCATTGGGTTTGCGGCAATGTCAGTCCCCTCATAGATATGAGCAGGAACGATAGGCATTGACCCGTTTTCAAATACCATAAGCACAGGATCGAAGATGTGCTTGAGCGTAAGGGTGACTTCGAATTCACCCGTTTTCTCGATTTTCTCAACATGGTCGGCATTGATGGTTCGCCAACGCGGGTTTACCTGCAGCAAGAAGTCTGTGAGCGAAAACATCACGTCATCTGCCGTGAAAGGTGTGCCGTCATGCCAGGTCACGCCTTCACGGATTTTGAAGGTGTAGATTGTTTCACTGTCGTCGACCGTCCAGGATTCGGCCAGAGAGGGTATCGGCTCAAGTTCAGGCGAGAATCGCAGCAAAGATTCCAAGATGTTGCCCGAAACCATCTGCGTCGGAGTGTTGGTCACAAGACCAGTTAGCAGGCTGGGCGGTTCCGGCGTGACGACCACCTGAAGGACCCCACCTTGCTTGGCTTCCTCTTGGGCATAGGCAGCTAGGGCCACCACTGATGCCAAGGCAGAACTGAGAAGCACGTTTCTAAGAGACACTGTGAGCATTTTTGTTTCCCTATTGGTCATTTGAATCGGCCTTTTCGCCAGCTTGAACTGGACTGTTTTCGCCTGCCGTTCGGCAGTGGCACGAGTTGCTTGGTATTGCTGTATTCTTCCCACCTGCCAGACACGCCGTACCGAGTTTCTGCCCCGTCCGGCCCTTCTTGAGATCGAAGGTCGAAGACGGAGGATCATTAGGGCGACAAACTGCGGAGACCCCACTATTTGGTACGGAAGAATTGAATAGCGATACCTTCATGTCATTATTCGTTGCATCCTGTTTTCGTTCTGTCAATAATCTTTGTGTCAGTCAGTTCGCACTGATCCGAGTGCCGTTAACTCGACCGGACAGCGGAACCGCTTGGCATAATCGGCAAGCCCTGACCCCAAATCCTGGGGCTCCCTGGCGACGTCAGAATGGAAATATATGTCTACTTACAAAGCCTTATCCGAAAGATGGGGCCTTGCACGATTGAAGGAGCTCTTTATGTCGACTCAAATGTTTGAGCCAATCAAGCTTGCAGATGTCCAATTGAAGAACCGCGTGGTGCTCGCCCCGATGTGTCAGTACAGTGCCACGCCTCAAGGGAGCGTAACGGATTGGCATTTCGTCCACTGGGCGCAGTTTCTACTGGCCGAGGCCGGTCTGCTCATTATTGAAGCGACGGGCGTGCAACCGCAGGGGAGAATCACATCAGCCTGCGTTGGGCTGTATGACGACGAAAACGAGGCTGCGCTGAAGTCGGTGCTGGAACGGGTGCGTCCCTTCGGCGATGCCCCGATCCTATTGCAGTTAAGCCACGCGGGCAGAAAGGCAGCACAGCCCGTTCCGGGAGCAGATGAAAAGCAGGGGGAGATAATCAACGATAAATGGCTGGTCGAAGGACCGTCGCCTATCGCCTTTGGGGATGGCTGGCAGGTTCCTCACGAAATGAGCGAAGCAGAAATTGACGCGCTGGTGGTGGCTTTTGGCGAGTCGGCACAGAGAGCGGTTCGGGCGGGCGTTCAAGGTATCGAGATTCATGCCGCCCATGGCTATCTTCTCAGCAGTTTCCTGTCACCTTTGGCCAACCGGCGGACTGATGCATACGGCGGTTCGTCTGAAAATCGAAGACGCCTGCCACTGCGTGTCTTCGACGCGGTGCGGGAAGCGTGTCCACTCGGCATGCCCGTCGGAATGCGGATAAACGGCACCGACTGGTCCGAAGGCGGCATAACCCTGGAAGATGCCATCGACCTTGCACGTGCACTGGCAGATCGCGGCTGTGACTTCCTCGACGTTTCGACCGGCGGCAATGCACATGCGCGCATACCGGTTGGCCCCGGCTATCAGTTGTCATTTGCCGATGCAGTGCGCCGAGCCTCCGGTCTTCCTACTATTGCAGTGGGCATGATTCGTAGCCCGCTGCATGCCGAAGCCATCATTTCCTCGGGCCAGGCTGATATGGTGGCGCTCGGCCGGGGCTTTCTAAATAATCCGCGCTGGGTTTGGCATGCAGCCGAGTCACTCGGCGTTGATCTGGAAGTGGCGCAGCCGTATGCATTTGGCGCAACCTCTGCCTACAGACCGACGCGTGGTCGCTGAGTTGGCGCATCACACAATGCCGGAGGCCCTATGATCAAGCACCGATATCCGCAGGTCGACGAAAACTTGCGCGTGAAGACCGCCGACCGGGTTCTTGATGTCCTGGAGTGTTTTGCCGCGCCGCCAAATCAAAAGTCGCTTGGTGAAATTGCAGCGGCAACCGGTATCAACAAAAGTGCGGTTCAACGTATCTGTCGCACCCTGGTCGGGCGCGGTTATTTGGAACAGAGCCAAGAAGCGCGGCTGCGGCTCGGTCCGGCTCTGCTGGAGCGCTCCTTTGATTTCCTTCGCTTTAACCCCCTGATCGAAAGGGGCAGTCCCATTCTGCTCGACCTGCGGCGTGAAACGAAAGAGCGAGTCGACCTCAGCTTATTCGATCCTTACCATGACAACCTGTCAATTATATACGCCTTCCGGCTGCAGAGTAAGCGGGAAACACTGTATGCCACTCTGTCAGGAAGGCGCTTTCCGGCGGCAAGCACCTCTGGGGGGCGCGCATGCATGGCGCATCTGCCTGATCAGACCATTGACGAGATCATAGATTTGTCAGACCTGAAACGGATCACGCCTCAGACCATCATTGACCCAGAGGGCATATGGGAAAAGATCCGCTTTGGGCGCGAGCATGGTTATTGCCTTGCTGTGGAAGAGGCGCTTCTGGGCGAGATCGTGCTGGCCGCCGCCGTTCTGAACAGCCACGGCCAGCCTATCGGCGCAATTCATATCGCCGGATCGCTGAATACATGGACTCCGCAGGATTTCTGCGACCGCTTTGCCCCTCTTGCAATGTCTGCCGCGCAAGCCATCAGCGGTTGAAGGCGAATGCGGCAGGAGATCCCAATTGCCCTTTTAGTGTGCCACTGCTACCTACGGCCGAACCAGTCACTCAGCGAGATTGCAAATGGCAAAGTCCGGCCCTACCAAAAGGGACGTTGCTGTTCCTCACCCGCGAGTTGATCGCGAGGGCCTAGACGAAAGACTTTATCTTCAATCCCTCGGGCGGGCGCTGGATGCTCTGGACACCTTCGGTTCTGCCCATCGCGCCAAGTCTCTGAATGAGATCGCATCCGATCTGGGTGTCACCAAGAGCGCAGCACAACGCACCGTCTATACCTTGCTTGCGCATGGGTACCTCGAGAAGGCAAGCGGCACAGGGTACCGGCTTGGGCGGCAGGTGCTATGCAACAGCTTCAATTTTTTGCGGATGGATCCTTTGGTCCAACGCGCAGCCCCCGTACTGACGCAGTTGAGACAAGCCTCGAACGAGCGGGTTGACCTGACCCTTTTCGAAGAAACCACGGTGATCTACGCGCTAAGGTATCAAAGTAAACGTGAAAGCTTGCATACAGCCCTTTTGGGTCGCAGGTTGCCCTCGTTTTTGTCGGCTGGAGGACGAGTTTGCCTAGCCAACCTGTCCGACGAGGTCGTAGACGACATTCTCGCAAACTCAGAACTGATCGCCTCGACGCCACGCACCATCACTAGCGTGCCGGAGATCTGGTCGAAGATCACCGCAGCCCGCGAAGACACCTACGCATTCGCTCAGGAAGAGGCCGTAATGGGGGAAGTCGAAGTTGCCGCAGCAATTTTGGATCAGAGCGGTAAACCGGTCGGCGCCGTCCATATCTCGGGACTGTTGAGCGATTCCGATGAGAGTTCGTTTCGAGCCCAGTTCGCCCCACTCGTGCTTGAGGCTTCGAGGGTACTGGGAGCTTAGAAGTTAAGTCCCGGTATACGGTATATGGGGTTGCTGATGAATTTGCCCATATTAGAAAGAGCTCTCTCCCCGATCTGTCAGACAAGATCAAAGGCTTCAACGCGCGGTTGCTGACTATGGCGATGCAGGAGGCTCATAAGATAATCTAGAGCGTGGAACATGGTGCAGAGCTTAACGCGACTAGGCACATTCGGCGGGTCTCTGCGGATCCGATCGATAAAGACCTGCGTCTTCAGGATCGCATCAGCCAGAGCTTCGACGTCTGGCTTCGGTATTCCAGCCGTTCAGCTCGGCCCGCCGGTGATGGAGACGGTACCAAATTCTCGACTTCAGAACGCTCCCATCTCTTCCGGGGGTGAATCATCTGCGTGCGGTAGACGTAACGCACGTCGGTGTGGCCCAGCGTCAACTTTCACGGGTCGCATTCCACCAACATGCGGTGCACCTCGCCGCGCGCCACTGACTTTGAGGCTTGGTTCATTCGGACCTCGATCGTGGCGTGTTGCCCTGTTAGCGGCGGTACTCGGGGGCGATCGCGTCCAGCCGGCGCAGATACGCCTGCCATTCGGAATCGGACCTGCCATTCCGCTCAATGCTATCGTAGGCCTCGGCGTACTGGCGCGCCGTGTGCTCGGCCACCGCTTCGGGCATCACCACCGGCGTCAACCCCATGCTCAGCGCCGCGACCTGCGCCTTGCAGGACCTCTCTAGGTTCAACGCCAGCTTGACCGCTTCGGCCACCGACCGGCCCAGCACCAGCGTGCCGTGGTTGCGCAGCAGCATGACCTGCTTCTCGCCAAGATCGGCAACGATGCGCTCGCGCTCGGCCAGATTCAGCGCGATGCCCTCGTAGTCGTGAAAGGCGATGCGGTCGTGGAACTGCGCCGACCACTGATTGAGCGGCAGCAACCCCTCCTCAACCGAGGACACCGCGACCCCGGCCACCGTGTGTGTGTGCAGCACGCAGACCGCGTCATGGCGTGCCATATGCACCGCCGAATGAATGGTGAATCCAGCGGCATTTACCCCTGCTCCGTACGGGTCGTCGATGACCACTCCCGTCTCATCGATCGTGACCAGATTTCCGGCTGTCACCTCGTCGAACCGAAGCCCGTAGGGATTGAGCAAGAACCGCGTCTCGCCCTCGAGCCCGTCGGGTAACCGCGCCGAGATATGCGTGTAGATTCCGTCGTCCATGCCGTGCAGCGCGATCAGCCGGTAGGCCGCCGCGAGATCTCGCCGCAGCGCCGCAATACTGTCGCTCCGTGTGCCGTCCGCCATGTATGCCGTCCCTTTCATTGCGGTTTCAAAAGGAAGGCCATCGAAGTTGGTCGAGTCAAGTGAATTGTCGACAATCGCCGTTCCAGCAATTTGATTTATTGCGACCCAGCGGCCGAGGCAGGCAAATTCATGGCAGAGATGCAGGACTGCAAGGGCTTCGCACCGCTTGATAGCGAGACACTTTTGCAGCAATAGAAGCGACTGCTCAGCTAGGTGATCGTTTCCAAACAGCTTCCAGCCAAGCAGTGGCTGTCGGAAGCCGTCGTCGTGTGTCGACTGGGTGCCAGGTGCGTTCCGGTGCGCGTAGCAGCGCGCCTGCTCGTGAACTCGGGCCTCGTGAGCTATGTGCCTCGCCGGGGGCTTCGTCCGCAAAGGTCACCTCTTGCGGGTTCGAAGACCGCTACAAACTGCGCCTGATAATCGCGGTCCCGACGGTGAGGCGGCTGATGCAAGTCGTACCAACCCGGCAAATAGACGAGATCACCGCATCGTCGGCCCGTGCTTCGATACAGCCATGCAGATCAAGCCGGACATGGAGTTCCTTCGGATGCTCTGAGGCACCGGAGGGGCGCCACGCCAGCCCGGCCTCGACCGGAAGGCCGTCGCCGGTGCTCCCAACGGCCAACGGGCTGGCCAAGAAACAGAACACTGGCCACGTCGGCCTCGGTGGGGAGACGCTCCAACTCCGCCTCGCCAACGAGGCCCGATATGAGCCATGTCCGTTCGGAAAGAAATGCCTCTGGTGGAGCGTCGCGTCGAGGACGGGCACAGCCGCCGGCTGGCACGGCTGGTATTGCAATGAACGATCAGGGGAGAAACGGTCATGCCCCCCCTTCTATGTTCGCGTCGCCCGGGCTCAAGATGTCCTCGGTTTGCATCGATCCGCGATCTATCGCTGGGACAGCGCCGGCCTGCTGACGATTCACAAGCGCGAAAATTGCTCGTTTCTGCGCGTCGCCGAAATGGAAAGCCTCATTGAAGGCGGCAAAAGCTTGGGGGACCACTTGGGGGGCCGGGCGAAGGGATGACAGTCGAAGCCACCTATCTTTTACAACTTATCTAGGTGAAATGGTGCGGTCGAGAAGACTCGAACTTCCACGGGTGTTACCCCACAGCGACCTCAACGCTGCGCGTCTACCAATTCCGCCACGACCGCACGTCAGAGGCTTGGGTAGAGCGGGCTATAGACGACGGGGCAGACCTTGTGAAGAGGCAATTGGGTGCGAATCTGCTCTCCCTGGCGTGAATTTCCCCGGCCTTCGGACCGTGATAGGGTGGCCCCGCAACAGCTGACGGAGACCTCCATGCAACCGCCCCCGACCCCGCTGCAGATCGATATCGTTTCAGACGTGGTCTGCCCCTGGTGCATCATCGGCTTCAAACAGCTGGAACAGGCGATGGGCGCCACCGGGATGGGCGCCTATGTGCGCTGGCATCCGTTCGAATTGAACCCGCAGATGCCGCCCGAGGGGCAGAACCTGCGCGAACACCTGGCCGAGAAATACGGCACCACCCCCGAGCAGAGCCGCACCGCGCGGCAGCGGCTGACCGATCTGGGCGACAGCCTGGGCTTCACCTTCCATTACTCCGACGACACGCGGATGGTGAACACCTTTGCCGCGCATCAGCTGCTGGACTGGGCGGCGGAACAGAATCTGCAGCACCCGTTGAAAATGGCGCTGTTCGCGGCGTTTTTCACCGAGGGCAAGGACGTGTCCGATCACGCGGTGCTGGCCGCGGCCGCCGGTGCGGTCGGGCTGGACCCGGCCCAGGCGCGCAGCGTGCTGGACAGCGGCAGCCATGCCGAACAGACCCGTGCGAAACAGCGGGTCTGGCTGGAGCGCGGCATCAGCGGCGTGCCGGCGATGGTGTTTGCCGGCAAGTACCTGGTGACCGGCGCGCAGGGCGCCGAGGGCTATGCCGAGGTGCTGCGGCGCTGCGCGGCCGAAGCCGCCTGACCCTTTCGCCCCACGGCACGGCGCGGTAAACAGGCGCATGGAATGGATCATCACCGACGGGCTGACCCCCTATGACGACGCGCTGGCCTTTATGGAGGCGCGCGCCGCCGCCATTGCCGCGGGCCGCGCCGGGGAATGTATCTGGCTGCTGGAGCATCCGCCGCTGTACACCGCCGGCACCAGCGCCCGGCCCGAGGACCTGACCGATCCGGGCGGCTTTCCCGTCTACAAGACCGGGCGCGGCGGGCAATATACCTATCACGGGCCGGGCCAGCGGGTGATCTATGTCATGCTGGACCTGCGCGCGCGCGGCCGCGACGTGCGCTGTTTCGTGCAGCAGCTGGAACGCTGGGTGATCGCCGCGCTGGCCGAGTTCAACGTTACCGGCCATATCCGCGACGGCCGCGTCGGCGTCTGGGTCGAACGCGAGGACCGGCCGCGCAACGCCGACGGATCGGTGGCGGAAGACAAGATCGCCGCCATCGGCATCCGCCTGCGCCGCTGGATCAGCTTTCACGGCATCGCCATCAATGTCGATCCGGACCTGACCCATTACTCCGGCATCGTGCCCTGCGGCATCCGCGACCACGGCGTGACCAGCCTGGTCGATCTGGGCCTGCCCGTAACCATGGGCGACCTGGATGTCGCCCTGCAGCGCAGCTTTGCCGAGGTGTTCGAAAGCGGTGCGGCGCAGTCACCGACGCGATGCGCGGTCTGAACCCGGTTCAGCCCGCACGCCGCGCCAGGATCTCCTCCAGCGCCTCGAACACGGCGTCGGGCCGCTCGTAGATCAGCAGCAGCCCGGCATCGGACAGGACGCGCACATCGACATTGGCGCGCCCGTGCATCGCCGCGACCATACTGTTGGCGCGAAAGACGGGATCATGGGCGCCGCTCAGATAGATTGCTCGGGTGCGCAGCGGGGCCAGCCCAGCCGCCCAGTCTCGCACCACGTAATGGCTGTCGGTGGCAAAGCCGGGCGGCCCCTGCTCGACCGAAAAGCGGAAACCGGATTGCAGCAACCGCGTCAGCTGCAGCCGCCGGACCACCTGGTACTCTTGCGTATCGGGCTTGAACAGCGACTTCATGAACTCTTCGACCCCGGCCCCGTCGACCTGCGCGATCCCGGCGCGCAGCAACGTGGGCAGCAGCGCGGGAAAGTAGCGCGCGGTATAGGCCACCACCCGCTGCCATGTCGGCATGTAGCTGAGCTGGTGCAGCCGGGTGATCGGCGCATTGCCCGCCGCCGCCACCACGCCGGACACGAGATTGCCAAGGCGGCTGGCCAGGCTGTGGGCGTAAAACGCGCCACCCATCTGGCTGAGCAGCACCGGCCGATCAAGGTTCAGCCGCTCGATCAGTTCGCGGATATGCGCCTCGACGATGTCAGGCGCCTGCTCGACCCGGTCGACCGGGGTGGAACGGCCAAATCCGGGACGCACCGGCATCACCACCTGCATGTTATGGGCGAGAAACCGATCGTAGTGAAATTGCAGTGGGCCGGGCCCGTCCATCATGCCGTGGCAGAAGATCACCGGCCGGCCATCGCGCGGGCCCAGCCGATAGATCTGCATGTCTTTCCCCGTGGTCATCCGCATCACCTGGAAGGGGAGGTTGATCTCGGCCGTGGAGCGATGCGGATCGGCGCGGTTCTGGTTGATCAGGAACACCACCAGGCGGATCAGGTCCACCTGCCCCGGCGCGCCCGACTTGGCCAGCACCGCCTTGGCCTGGTTGCGCACCGTGTGTTCCGAGCGGCCCGACAGTTCGGCAATCTGGCGCAGGCTGTGGCCGGCCAGAAGGTTGCGCACGATATCCACCTCGGCGCGGGACAATCCGAAAGAGGTGACCAGCATCTCCTCGGCCTGTTCCGACCATTGGTATTCCAGCGCCTCGACCACCACCATCAACTCGGTGCCCCCGGCCGCATCCGGCACCGGCACGACCCGCGCCAGCAGGTGCCGCGGCAGATTGCCGGTGGACAGCACCACTGGCGGTGCCACCGCGGTGCCGCCCTGTGCCGCGCGCATCAGTTGGTCGAAAAGCTCGGCGGAGTGAGCCGACAGGTTGGATTTGAACGCGGCGATTGACAGGTCGCCCGTCAGGAGGTCGCGGGCGCGGGCGCTGGCGGCGCGGATCCTGCCGCCATGCTCGGCCAGCAGCGCAAAACCATCGGCCTCTGCGATGCGATCGGCGACGCTGGATTGCGGCGCCCGGCGGCCCAGCTGTTCGAGGATTTCATAGGCCCGGACGAAATGGGCCGTGAGTTCGGGATCAATCTCCAGCGACTCAGGCCCGGCCTCGTCGGCGCCGCCTTGCCGGTCCTGGGCGTCAAGCGCGGCCTGCACGTGATCGCCCCAAGCCTCGACAAACGCGTTGTACAGCTCGGGCCGGATCACTGTTTCATAGATCGCAGCGATCACCCTCTCGCGTGTCCCGGCAGCGGGAGATTGAGGTTTTGGTTCGTCCTTAATTTGTTTTGTCTCTCCGGTATCCCTGCGCGACGCAGCCCGGAAGCCCCCTAATTAATCTATACCTTTGGCCCAAATGGGTCATGACCGTCTAAATTTCCGACACTAATTTCGCCCTGTCGTTCCTTCCGTGAGTGACGTTCATTGATACAGCGTATGTAACCCCGGCGAAATCCGGGCCCCAGTTATTAAGACCAGAACGCCGCTCCGGCTGCCGGGGCGGCGTTTCTCTTTGGTGTCGCAGCCCGCCCGGGTTGGTGCGATGGCCGAAGATGCACAGCAAACCCGATCGGATGGCAAGAATTGTTTCTTGATTTGAGGCAGACCGCCGCGCTCTGGGTGAATATTTGACCATTCAGCGACACCCCCATGCCCTCAATGGCCGATCAAGCGCGTGTTGGTGCAGGTGGCGCTGTTCAACTCGATATCCAGCGTGGTGTGGCCGATGCCAAAGCGATCGCGCAGGGTCTGCTTGATGCGGGCGCCGATCTGCTGCTGGCGGCCATTGTCCGATTCGTCGATCACCACATGCGCCTGCAACGCGGCGCGGTGCTCTTCCATTTGCCACAGGTGCAGGTGGTGCAGGTCTTTCACCCCCGGCACCGCGCGCATCGCGGCGATCACCTCGGACATTTCCATATCCGGCGGGCTGCCCAGCATCAGCACCCGGATCACCCCGCCGGCCTCGGCCTTGACATGCCACAGGATATAGCCGGCGATCAGCAGGGTGACCACCGGGTCCACCCAGGTCCAGCCCCACAGGATCACGCAGGTGCCGGCGAGGATCACCGCCACCGATCCCAGCGCATCGGCCAGGTTGTGCAGGAAGGCGGCGCGGATATTCATGCTGTGTTTCGACATCGAATAGGTCAGCGCCGCGGTCAGCAGGTCGACCATCAGGGCAATGACGGCGATCCAGACCACCAGCCAGCCGTTGATCGGCTGCGGCTCCAGCATGCGCAGGATGCCCTCGTAGATCAGGTACAGGGCCAGCACCACCAAGGTGGTGTAATTGACCAGCGCCGCCACCACCTCGGCACGGCCATAGCCAAAGCTCATCGACTCGTCGGCGGGGCGGCGGGCGATCTTGCGGGCGAAAAACGCGATGATCAGCGAAATCGCGTCGGAAAAATTATGCAGCGCGTCGGCGATCAGCGCCAGCGAGCCGGACAGCAGGCCACCAACCACCTGCGCCAGCGTCAAGACCATGTTGACCACGACCGCCCAGGCCACGCGGGCATCGCCGGCATCGGGGTCGATGTGGTGGTGATGGTGGTCGTGCGGCATGGCCGGTCCTCGACGAGCGTCCAAGCCTATGTAACCGTGGTCATGCCCCAGACATCAATAGAAAATCGCCCCACCGCCCGGCTGCGGTCCGCTCGGTTCAGGCCGCTTTCAGGGCGGCGCGGATCTTCTCGGCATGGCCGGCGATGGCGTCCATATCGCCCATTTGCCCCGGCGCGCGCAGCGCGACGCCGCTGTGACGCGGCAGAATGTGGAAATGCAGGTGAAAAACCTCCTGCCCGCCGACCGCCTCGTTGAACTGCTGGATCGTCACCCCGCCGGCATCGAAGGCCTCTTTCACCGCGCGCGCCACTTTCTGGGTGACCGCGATCACCGAAGCCAGTTGTTCGGTGCTGGCGTCCAGCAGATTGCGGCACGGGGTCTTGGGAATCACCAGGCAATGGCCGTCGGCGCGCGGCATGATGTCCATAAACACCAGCGTGTCGTCATCTTCGTAAACCTTGGTCGACGGGATCTCGCCCCGCAGGATCTTCGCGAAGATGTTGTCCGGATCATACTCTGCCATGGGGTCCCCCGCCGGTTGCTTTGAAGTGTGGTTCTATTTGGGATTTGCAAAGGGTCAAGCCCGCAGCGCCGCCTCGGCAGGCGCCGGGGCGCGTCAATTTATCTTGATTCGAAGCACGATCTGGCCTTGAGGCACCCTGCCCGTCATTCTAAAACTTGAAAAAACCTGTGCCCCGGCCTGTCCGGGGCCCGTTCAGTTGTTAGCAGGAGATGCCTTATGGCAGACGCAGCCATTCATGGTCACGAGCACGAGGATACGCGTGGCTTTTTCACGCGGTGGTTCATGTCCACCAACCACAAGGATATCGGCCTCCTCTATCTTGGGGTGTCCGCCCTTGTTGGTCTGATCTCGGTTGCCTTCACCGTCTATATGCGGTTGGAGCTGATGCATCCGGGCGTGCAGCATATGTGCATGGAAGGCGCCCGGCTGTTCGCCGATGCCTCGGCCGAATGTACCCCCAACGGCCACCTGTGGAACGTGCTGATCACCGGCCACGGCATCCTGATGATGTTCTTCGTGGTGATTCCCGCGCTGTTCGGCGGTTTTGGCAACTATTTCATGCCGTTGCAGATCGGTGCACCGGACATGGCCTTCCCGCGGATGAACAATCTCAGCTTCTGGCTCTACGTTGCCGGCACCTCGCTGGCGGTGTGTTCGGTGCTGGCGCCGGGCGGCAATGACCAGGCCGGTTCCGGCGTGGGCTGGGTTCTGTACCCGCCGCTCAGCGTGCTTGAGGGCGGCATGTCGATGGACCTGGCGATCTTCGCGGTGCACGTTTCGGGCGCCTCGTCGATCCTGGGCGCGATCAACATGATCACCACCTTCCTGAACATGCGCGCGCCGGGCATGACCCTGTTCAAGGTGCCGCTGTTCGCCTGGTCGATCTTTGTCACCGCCTGGCTGATCCTTCTCAGCCTGCCGGTGCTGGCCGGTGCCATCACCATGCTGCTGATGGACCGCAATTTCGGCTTTACCTTCTTCGACCCGGCCGGTGGCGGCGACCCGATCCTGTACCAGCACATCCTGTGGTTCTTCGGCCACCCGGAAGTGTACATCATCATCCTGCCCGGCTTCGGCATCATCAGCCACGTGATCGCGACCTTCTCGCGCAAGCCGGTCTTCGGCTATCTGCCGATGGTCTGGGCGCTGATCGCCATCGGCGGTCTGGGCTTCGTGGTCTGGGCGCACCACATGTACACGGTGGGCATGACGCTGAGCCAGCAGGCCTATTTCATGATGGCCACCATGGTGATCGCGGTGCCGACGGGCGTGAAGGTGTTCAGCTGGATCGCCACGATGTGGGGCGGCTCGATCGAGTTCAAGACCCCGATGCTGTGGGCCTTCGGCTTCCTCTTCCTGTTCACCGTGGGCGGCGTGACCGGCATCGTGCTCAGCCAGGCGGGCATCGACCGCTACTATCACGACACCTATTACGTGGTGGCGCATTTCCACTACGTGATGAGCCTGGGTGCGATCTTTGCAATCTTTGCCGGGATCTACTTCTACCTGCCCAAGATGACCGGGCGGATGTACCCCGAATGGGCCGGCAAGCTGCATTTCTGGACGATGTTCATCGGTGCAAACCTGACCTTCTTCCCGCAGCACTTCCTGGGCCGCCAGGGCATGCCGCGCCGCTATATCGACTATCCCGACGCCTTCGCGCTGTGGAACCTGTGGTCGAGCCTGGGCGCCTTCCTGTCCTTCGCCTCGTTCCTGTTCTTCTTCGGGGTGATGTTCTACACCCTGCGCTCGGGCGCGCGGGTGACCGCGAACAACCCGTGGAACGAATACGCCGATACGCTGGAATGGACCCTGCCCAGCCCGCCGCCGGAACACACGTTCGAAATCCTCCCCAAGCAGGAGGACTGGGACAAGCACCCGGCGCATTAAGGACGAACGCAAGACCTTGGAAAGACCCCGCCGGCGCGGGGTCTTTTCTTTTGGCGAGGCGGTTTTTTGACCGGTTCGAGCCCAGGGATTAAACTGTGGCGAGTCACCGCGAACGGAGCCCCGCCATGCCCGCACTCGACTTCTGGTACTCGATCGGCAGCACCTATTCCTATCTGACCGTCATGCGCATTGCCGAGCATTGCGCGGCGCAGGGCGTCGACGTGGTCTGGCGCCCCTTCAACGTGCGCGAGATCATGATCGAACAGAACAACATCCCCTTCGCCGGCAAGCCGGTGAAAAGCGCCTATATGTGGCGCGATATCGAACGGCGCGCGGCGCTGTACGATCTGCCGGTCCGGGTTCCGGCGCCCTACCCGCTGGACAACCTGCCGCTGGCCAACCAGGTGGCGGTGCTGGGCATGGCCGAGGGCTGGGGCGCGGCTTATACGGTGGAAACCTACCGGCGCTGGTTTCAGGACGGTGCCCCCGCGGGGAGCGAGCCCAACCTTTCGGCCAGCCTGCGCGCGGCCGGCCAGGATCCGGAGCGGGTGATCGCGGAGGCGGACAGCGAAGCCGGAGTCGCACAGCTCGCCGAGGCCACCGCCGCGGCGCGCCAGACCGGGGTGTTCGGCGCCCCGACCTTTGTCACCGGCGGCGAGCTGTTCTGGGGCGATGACCGGCTGGACGATGCCATCGCCTGGGCGCAGCACGGCAGCCTGCGCAGGCGCGGCAGATGAGCCTGTTGCCGCGGTTCCGGCGGCGGCTGTAAACTGGCGGTATGCCCTATAGCTGGATCCAGACCGAAGCCACCGAACCCCGCCAGGAACTGCATCTCTGGCCGCACCAGTCGTTGCGACCGGGCGGCTTCGTGCTGTTTATCGGGGTCACGCTGGCGCTGGTGCTGCTGCCGCTGCTACCGGTGCTTGGCACCGCGCTGCTGTGGGGGCTGCTGCCGTTCATGGCGCTGGCGGTAGGCGGCGTGTGGTTCGCCATTCACCGGTCGCGACGGGCGGCGCAGATCCTCGAAATCCTCACCCTGACCGACAGCCGCGCCCAGCTGGTGCGGCACAATCCCGGCGGCAATGTGCAGCAATGGGACTGCAACCGCCACTGGGCGCAGCTGTTGATGCACGAGGCCGATGGCCCGGTGCCACATTACGTGACGCTGCGGGGCGGCGGGCGCGAGGTAGAGATCGGCGCCTTCCTGTCCGAGGACGAGCGGGTTGCGCTGTATGACGAACTGAGCCGCAGGCTGCACCGGCCCGCGGCCTGACCGCTCAGCCCGAGCAGAGCCGGTCCTTGACCATCGGACCAACCTTCCCGAAATCCATCTGGCCGGTATATTTGGTCTTCAGCTCGGCCATCACCTTGCCCATGTCGCGGATGCTGGCCGCGCCGGTCGAGGAAATCGCCGCATCCACCGCCTTGGCCAGCTCGGGTTCGCCCAGCTGGCGCGGCAGGAATTCCTCGATTACCTCGATTTCCTCACGCTCGCGTTCGGCCAGGTCCAGCCGCCCGCCTTCTTCATAGGCCTGCGCGCTTTCTTTCCGCTGCTTGGTCATCTTGCCCAGGATGGCCAGGACCTGGGCATCGCTGACGCCTTCGTCCTGGCCCTCGCCGCGGGCGGCGATGTCCTGGTCCTTGATGGCCGCATTGATCAGCCGCAGGGTCGACAGGCGCATGGCTTGTTTATCGCGCATAGCCTGTTTGAGGGCCGAATTGACCCGGGACCGCAAATCCATATTGTTCGTTCCATCCCCATGGATCGTCAAGTTTTCCACAATAGCCAAACCGGGTTGCGGGTACAACCGGCCTTGCGCGAGGGAAACCCGTTGTTTCCGGGGCCGGTGACATTTTGGGCAGCGGGTTGACCCGCCCGCGCACCGCCCTTAGAGATCGGTCGATTTGCCCAGACCGGAGACTCGCCCCATGTCCGCCCTCGCCCCTCGGAAGCCGACCGCCTGCCTTGCCCTTGCGGATGGAACCGTGTTCTACGGCACCGGCTTTGGCGCCACCGGGCAGACGGTGGCCGAACTGTGCTTCAACACCGCGATGACCGGCTATCAGGAGATCATGACCGATCCGTCCTATGCCGGGCAGATCGTCACCTTTACCTTCCCGCATATCGGCAATGTCGGGGTGAACCCGGAAGACGACGAAACCGCCGATCCGGTGGCCGAGGGCATGGTGGTGAAATGGGACCCGACCCAGCCGTCGAACTGGCGCAGCGCCGAGACGCTGTCGACCTGGCTGGAACGCCGGGGCCGGATCGCCATCGGCGGTGTCGACACCCGGCGGCTGACCCGCGCGATCCGCCAGCAGGGCGCGCCGCATGTGGCGCTGGCCCATGATCCCGACGGCAAGTTCGACCTTGCCGCGTTGGTCGAGGCGGCGCGCGGCTTTGCCGGGCTGGAGGGCATGGACCTGGCCAAGGACGTGACCTGCGCGCAATCCTACCGCTGGAACGAGATGCGCTGGGCCTGGCCCGATGGCTATCCGACCCAGGAGGCGCCGAAATACAAGGTGGTCGCGGTGGATTACGGCGCCAAGCGCAACATCCTGCGCTGCCTGGCCAGCGTCGGCTGCGACGTGACCGTGCTGCCCGCCTCGGCCACCGCCGCGGATGTGCTGGCGCATGGGCCCGATGGGCTGTTTCTGTCCAACGGCCCCGGCGACCCGGCGGCAACCGGATCTTACGCGGTGCCGATGATCCGCGAGGTGATGGACAAGTCGGACATGCCGGTCTTTGGCATCTGCCTGGGCCACCAGATGCTGGCGCTGGCGCTGGGGGCACGCACGGTCAAGATGAACCACGGCCATCATGGCGCCAACCACCCGGTCAAAGATCTGGAAACCGGCAAGGTCGAGATCACCTCGATGAACCATGGCTTTGCCGTCGATGCGCAGACCCTGCCGCAGGGCGTGATCGAAACCCACCGGTCGCTGTTCGATGGTTCGAATTGCGGCATCCGCATGGCCGACCGGCCGGTCTGGTCGGTGCAGTACCACCCCGAGGCCAGCCCGGGACCGCAGGACAGCTTTTACCTGTTCGAGCGCTTCGCCGCGGCGATGGACAAGAAGGTCTCGGCCTGATCGCCGATCAATTTTAACCCGGCCTTAACCGACCCAATGCCACCCTGCCCCGGACCGATCCGGGACAGGGGGATTGCAGATGGCGGCACCGCAACTTCGGCTGGTCCCCCGGCCGCTTGAGACGCCCTTCGTGCCGCAACGCCTGCCAATCGGGCGCAAGCTGGTTGAAACCGGCGCGATCTCCCCGGAACAGCTGGTCAAGGCGCTGCATCTGCAGCGCACGCATAAGGCGCAGCTGGGCGAGATCCTGGTGGCCGAGGGCTGGGCCCGCTCGGAACAGGTTCAGACCGCGCTGGCGCGCCAGTTCGGCCTGCCCCGCGCCGAGCTGTCCGCCCCCCCACCCGACCGGACGTTATGCGCGAAAAAGCCCGCCTTGTACTGGCTGCAACATGGGGCCCTGCCCTGGAAGCGCGAGGGCGGCGCGGTGCTGATCGCCACCGCCAGCCCCGACCGCTTTGACCAACTGCGCCAGGAACTGGCCGATGTGATGGGACCGGTGCGGCCGGTGCTGGCCGACAAGGCCGAGATCGCCCGCGCCACCGCGCAGGCGATGCGCCCGGAACTGGCCCGAACCGCCAGCGCCCGCGTCGCCCCCGA
>NZ_PGTB01000331.1 GCF_002786325.1 Pseudooceanicola lipolyticus
GGAGCCCGGCGCGCTGTCCGGGCGGCTGTCGCTGATGGCGCGGGCGGCGACCGGGCGCTGGTAGAACCGGCTGCCGCCGCGCATATGCGGTCGGCGTCTTTGGTTCGGATCAGGCGTCGCGGTGTTTGGGTTGCAGCGCCAGCCAGATCAGCGCGCCGCCGGCCAGGACCAGCGCGGGGGCCATCGCCATGTTGACCGCGTTCCAGCCTTCGATCGCGGTGCCGCCCGAGCAGTTCATCAGCCCGCCCGAGGCCAGCGAGGCGCAGGTGACGCCACCGAAGACGATCAGGTCGTTCAACCCCTGCATTCGGCCGCGTTCGGCCAGGGTATGGGCGCTGGCCAGCAGGGTGGTGGCGCCGATAAAGCCGAAATTCCAGCCGATCCCCAGCAGGATCAGCGCGAGGAAGAAGTTTTCCAGCTGCACCCCCTGCAACGCCACCGCGCCGGCGCCGGCCAGGATCAGCAGGCCCAGACCCATGATCCGCTGGGCGCCGAACCGGGCGACCAGGTGGCCGGTGAAGAACGAGGGGACATACATCGCCAGCACATGGCTGGTCACCACATCGGCGGCATTGTTCTTGTCAAAGCCGCAGCCGACCACCGCCAGCGGCGTCGAGGTCATCACCAGGTTCATCAGCGCATAGGAGACGGTGGCGCAGATCACCGCAACGGCGATGCGCGGCGTGGTGATCAGCTGCCAGCGGCTGCGGCCGCGATCGGCGCCCGCGGCGGCGGGGGCCGGCGCCGGGATGTCGAGCAGCAGAAACAGCAGCGCGCCCAGCAGGTTCACCGCGATCACCGCGGCATAGGTGCCGAGGAAGGGAATCACAAAGGCATCCGCGGTCAGCTTGACCACCTGCGGGCCGATCACCGCGGCGGCCAGCCCGCCGGCCATGACATAGGAAATCGCCTTGGGCCGGAAGCTGTCCGAGGCGGTGTCGGCGGCGGCGAAGCGATAGAAGCCATGGGCGCTGAGATAGATGCCGGTGCAGAAGGAGCCCAGCAGGAACAGCGGGAAAGAGGCGTGGTAAAGGCCCAGCGCCCCAATGATGCCGCCGGCGCAGCCGCCGGCCGCGCCGACGAAAAACCCGGCGCGGCGGCCGAACCTCTGCATGATCGCCGACAGCGGCGTCGCCGTCAGCATCGAGCCCAGCACGATCAGCGAGATCGGCAGCGTGGCAAGGCAGGGATTGGCGGCCAGCGATTGCCCGGCCAGCCCGCCGATGGTGAAGATCATCGGCATCTGCGCGCCCAGTACCGCCTGGGCCAGGACCAGCACGACGACGTTGCGCTTGGCAAGGTTGTCAGAGGCCGGGGGACCGTCGGAGATCGTTGTCATGTTCAGCCTCGTAGTCGGGAACCGGGGTCGGCGCAAGCGCCTTGCGCCGCTGCCCGGCACGGGTAAGGTCGGCGGATGGAGGCAGCTACGACCGGCATGACAGTGGGACGGATCATCGAGGGCGACGCCTGTGTCGCCGAAGGCGCGGCCTGGCTGGCGGCGCGCGAGCCGCGGTTCGAGCGGGCGCTGGCGCAGACCGGGCCG
>NZ_PGTB01000332.1 GCF_002786325.1 Pseudooceanicola lipolyticus
CCGGCCAGCCGCAGCCGGCCGGGGCGCGGGCGGCGGCGTTCGACGGCGCGCCGCAGCCGTTCGATCGCGTCGATCATCGCGTCTTCGCCGGCCTCCAGTTCCAGCGTCTCGCCGGGGTCGCCATCGGGGCTGTAGATCGCCGGGTATTCGCCGGGATTCTGCCGGTCGATTGCCGCCAGCGACCAATGCGCCAGCGCTCGGTTGTTGAAATCGGCAATGGTCAGCGTCGCCTCGCCCACCGAGACCAGCACCTCGCGGCGCTGCGCCTCGGCGGTTGCACGCCACAGGCCGGTGGCCTCAAGCCGTTCGTATTCCGTCAGCGCCGTCATGGGGGGCCTGCTCTGCCTCTTCTGGGCCCTGTCTAGCATGGCCGCCGGGACAACGGCAAATGGCAGAGTGGCGCCGGCCGGCGTGGTTTACAGCGCCTGTGTGGCCAGGCGAAAGCTCAGCGCCTCGGCCACATGCGGGCGGCGCACTTCGGCCTCGCCAGCCAGGTCGGCAATGGTGCGGGCCACCCGCAACACCCGGTGATAGCCGCGCGCCGACAGGCCGAAACGGCCGGCGACGCGCGACAGCAGTTCGCGCCCCTCGGCATCGGGGGTGGCGACCTGTTCCAGCAGCCCGCCTTCGGCATCGGCATTCTGGCGCAGGCCGTCATGATCGGCAAAGCGCGCCGCCTGCACCTCGCGTGCGGCGGTGACGCGGCGGGCAACGGCTGCCGAACTGTCGCCCGATGCCGGCAGGTCGAGATCGCTGTAGGCGACCGGTGGCACCTCGATCCGCAGGTCGAACCGGTCCAT
Source organism: Pseudooceanicola lipolyticus (assembly GCF_002786325.1). GTDB lineage: Bacteria > Pseudomonadota > Alphaproteobacteria > Rhodobacterales > Rhodobacteraceae > Pseudooceanicola_C > Pseudooceanicola_C lipolyticus. The sequence goes on from NZ_PGTB01000332.1 coordinate 801, forward strand.
CAGCGGGCCGGAGATGCGGCCGAGATAATCCTCGCCACATTGCGGCACCCGGGGGCAGGCGCGGGCCGGGTCCGAGAGATAGCCGCATTTGCAGGGATTGGCGGCGGCGACCAGCATGAAGCGGCAGGGATATTTTACATGGGCATTGGCGCGGGCAACCATGACCTCGCCGGTTTCGATCGGCTGGCGCAGGGTTTCCAGCACCATGCGCGGAAATTCGGGGAATTCGTCCATGAACAGGACGCCGTTATGGGCCAGGCTGATCTCGCCGGGCTGCGCCCGGCGGCCGCCGCCGACGATGGCCGCCATCGAGGCAGTGTGATGCGGTTCGCGGAACGGCCGGGTGCGGTTGATGCCGCCCTCGTCCAGCAGGCCGCAGAGCGACTGGATCATCGAGGTTTCCAGCGCTTCGGGCGCGGTCAGCGGTGGCAGGATGCCGGGGATGCGCGCGGCCAGCATCGATTTGCCCGAGCCGGGGGTGCCCACCATCATCAGGTGATGCCGCCCGGCGGCGGCGATTTCCAAGGCGCGTTTGCCCCGTTCCTGTCCCTTGACGTCGCGCAGGTCGGGGCCATTCAGACCGGTTTCGCAGACCTCGCCGGGTTCGGCCGGGGGCAGCGGCGTCTGGCCGGTGAAATGGCGGACGATATCGCCCAGGCTGTCGGCGCCGATCACCTGGGTGGCGCCGACCCAGGCGGCCTCGGCGCCCGAGGCGCGCGGGCAGAGCAGGCTGCGCCCGG
>NZ_PGTB01000333.1 GCF_002786325.1 Pseudooceanicola lipolyticus
CGGATCGTCTCGGCGCACCGCACGCCGGACCGGCTGTGGGATTACGGCAAAAGCGCGGTGTCGCGCGGGTTGAAGGTCCTTCTCGCCGGCGCCGCCGGCGCGCCGCATCCGCTGATGCGCGCCTTCGCGCATCTGGGCTATGACGCCGTCGGGCTGGGCAATCACGACTTCAACTATGGCCTCGCTGCGCTGGACGCGGCGCTGGCACAGGCGCCCTGCCCGGTGATCTGCTCGAACCTGCGACAGATCGGCAACCGGGTGCCGCAGGCGATCCGGCCCTGGGCGGTGCTGGACCGCAGCCTGCCCACCGCGCAGGGCGCGGTTCCGGTTCGCATCGGCCTGTTGTCCTTCGTGCCGCCACAGACCCTGCAATGGGACGCCCATCTGCTGACCGGCGAGGTCGAGATCGACGACATCGTCGCCAGCGCCCTGGCCCGCATCCCCGAGCTCGAACAGGCAGGATGCGACCTGATCCTGGCGCTGGCCCATTCCGGCCTGGACGACCGTGCGGAGGAACCCGGCATGGAAAACGCGGTGATCCCGCTGGCCGCGCTGGACCGGATCGACGCGATCATCGGTGGCCATACCCATACCTGCCTGCCCGGCCCGCAAGGCCGCGACATGCGCCATGTGGATGCCGCCGCCGGCAAGGTGCATGGCAAGCCGGTGGTGATCGCCGGCGCTTCCGGATCGCATCTGGGGGTGATCGACCTGACGCTGGCCACGGATGGATCGGGGGGCTGGACGGTCGGCGACAGCCGCTGCGACTTGCGGCCCATCGCCCGCCGCGCCGCCGATGGCCGCGCCGTGTCGCTGGCCGAAGAGGATGCCGCGCTGACCGATCTGCTGGCGGCCGATCACGCCCGCGCCTGCGTCTTTATGGAGCAGTCCGCCGGGCACAGCCCAGTGCCGCTGCACAGCTATTTCACCTTCGTCACGCCCAGCCACGCGCTGGCCATGGTAGCGGCCGCGCAGGCGGCGGCGGTGCGCCCGCATCTGCAGGGGAGCAGTGCCGCGGATCTGCCGCTGCTCTCGGCCGTGGCACCGGGCAAGTTCGGCGCCCGCGCCGGCCCGGACAGCTATACCGACATCCCCGCCGGCCCGCTGTCCCGGCGCCATCTGGCCGACCTGCACCTGTTCCCTGACCAGCTGCAGGCGGTGCGGGTCACCGGCGCGCAACTGGCCGACTGGCTGGAACGTGCGGTCAGCCTGTTTTGCCAGATTGCACCGGGGGCGACCGAGGCCTGCCTGATCAACCCGGACAGCGCCGGGCATGATTTTGACGTGATCTACGGCCTGACCTATCAGATCGATTTGTCGAAACCGGCGCGCTATCACCCCGATGGCAGCCTGCACAGACACGACAGCCGCCGCATCCGGTCGCTTTGCCATAACGGTGTCGCGGTGGACCCGGCGCAGCATTTCGCCGTCGCCGTCAACAGTTTCCGCGTCGGCGGCGGCGGCAACTTTGCCGCGCTGCGCCAGGCCCGCCGCCTGGCACTGCCGCCGATCACCGTGCGCGACGCCCTGCGCGCCTAT
>NZ_PGTB01000334.1 GCF_002786325.1 Pseudooceanicola lipolyticus
CCCGCCCCGCCCGCGCGCGGCGCCGTTCTGGACCGGCGCCGCGGTGATCGTGGCGGCGATTGGCCTGGCCTTCCCGCTGGCAGGCCTGGCGCTGGTAGTGGTGATCCTGTTCGACCTGCTGCTGGTCCGGCATATCGCGCCTCTGCGCCGGGTGCTGAACTGACCACCGTCCCGGGCGGCCTGGCGGCCGCCCGGAACACCGCGGCGGCCAATCCGGTCTTGAGCCCGGGGATTGTGCTGCATTCGGCGCAGAAAGCCACAGCCGCCTTGTCATCGCGCCGGTTCAGGCGCGGTGATCGTTGCGCGCATCTGCCGATCCCGGTATCACCCGAAACAGCATAACAATGAGCGTTTAGAGGACCCATGCCCACTCCAGTCGAATTTCATGACCGAATGCTTTCCCTGGGTCTTGCCCGTGTTGCCGAACAGGCGGCGCTGGCCTCGGCCTCTCTGGTCGGGCGCGGCGACGAAAAAGCCGCCGACCAGGCCGCCGTCAATGCCATGCGCGAACAGCTCAACCTGCTTGAAATCGCCGGTGTCGTGGTGATCGGCGAAGGCGAACGCGACGAGGCGCCGATGCTCTATATCGGCGAGGAGGTCGGCACCGGCAACGGCCCCGGCGTCGATATCGCGCTGGACCCGCTGGAAGGCACGACGCTGACCGCCAAGGACATGCCCAACGCGCTGACGGTGATCGCCATGGGCCCGCGCGGCTCGATGCTGCATGCGCCGGATGTCTATATGGACAAGCTGGCAATCGGGCCGGGCTTTCCCGAGGGGCTGGTGACGCTCGACATGCCGCCCGCCACCCGCGTTTCGGCGCTGGCCACCGAGAAGGGCTGCGCACCCTCGGACATCACCGTCTGCATCCTCGAACGCCCGCGCCATGAGGAAATGATTGCCGAGGTCCGCTCGACCGGGGCGGCGATCCGGCTGATCACCGATGGCGATGTCGCCGGGGTGATGCACTGCGCCGACAGCGCCACCACCGGCATCGACATGTATATGGGCACCGGCGGCGCACCCGAGGGCGTGCTGGCCGCGGCGGCACTGAAATGTATGGGCGGCCAGATGGAAGGCCGGTTGCTGTTCCGCAATGACGACGAAAAAGGCCGCGCCGAAAAGGCCGGGATCACCGATCTGGACCGCATCTACAAGCGCGACGAGATGGTGACCCAGGACGTGATCTTCGCCGCCACCGGCGTCACCGGCGGCACCCTGCTGCCCGGCATCCGGCGCGAGCCCGGCTGGGTCACCTGCACCACGCTGCTGATGCGGTCGAAGACCGGATCGGTGCGGCGGATGGAATACCGCACCCCGGTCGAGTGATCGCCGCCGCTGGTTAGCTCCGGCGGAAGTTTATGCGGGCCGCGCCCCAAGCCGGGGCGCGGCCCGTGGCATTTGCACCGCTTGCCAAATCGGCGCGCGCAGGCCAAACCCGGCGCATGATCAGTTGCAGCAGCGGCTGCCATTTCCATCGCGGATAGTCGATTACCCGCTGGTCCGACAGGAATTCGCCCAG
>NZ_PGTB01000335.1 GCF_002786325.1 Pseudooceanicola lipolyticus
GATGCCGCGCCGATCACCGGATCGCCGACGCCCAGCATCCGGTCCAGCCGGCGCGCCCCGTCGGACTGCGCGCGCAGGGTGCGCAGGCTGGCAATCGAGGGCAGCACGGCGATGGCGTGGCGCCGGATCAGCCAGTCGGCCTCGGCCAGGCTGTCGGGCAGGGTCTCCGAAGTGACCAGCGCCTGGAATGGCAGCCGCAGCAGGTCGGGCGGCGGGGCGATGATCAGTTGCGGATAGACCGGCAACAGCCCGGCCAGGTCGCCGAACAGATCGGCATAGAGCGCATGGGCCCGGACGAGATCAAAATAGTCTCTACCTTTGCGGTTTTGCGGCCCGCCGGCCGACATCGCGCCGCGCAGCCCCTGCGCGCCGCCGGTGTCGCAGCCCGGATCGCTGACCGCCATGTCACAGCGAAAGGCCTGGATGCGTTCGTTCAGCACCCGGCGGCTGACCTCGCCCATGCGGGCGATATGCACCCCCTGCTTGGTGACGCCGATCACATGGTTGGCGGCCCCGTCCAGCCCCGGAATGTAGTCGGGATTCAGGCTGGGCAGCAGGAAGGTGATCAGCATCTCGCCGGGGCGCAGCAGCGCCTGCACCTCGGCCAGCGGCAGCGGCTTGACCCGGCCGATGCCGATGGTGCCCAGCCCCAGCGCGTCCAGCGTGGTGTCGACGCGGGCCAGCTGGGCCTCGATCGCGTCCAGATCCGTGGTGATCTGCGCCGCAGCAGCGTGCCGGGTGCCGCTGCCGAAGCTGTCGGTCAGCCGCGCGCTCAGCCCGGCATAGGCTTCGGTCAGGTCCTGCCGCTGGCGCAGCAGGGCGCCGCGCGATGGGTCCTCCACCGACAGGCGGGTTTCCAGCACCGCCATCGCCTCGGCCGATTGGGTGATCTGGGTCCATTGCAGCGCCTCGAAGGCTTCGGCCACCGCGCGCGGCGACGGATCGGGCCGGTCGATCAGCAGCCAGGCGAATTGTTCGAACTCCGAGGCCGCCTGCGGCAGGGTGGTTTGGTACAGCGGCGCCTTGCGCGCTTCGGTCACCCGGCGATAGATGCGCCGGGCCGCCGCGCGGTTGCCCGAGACCAGCTCCAGCTGCGCCAGCAGCACCTGCGTGTCGAGCGCCTGCGGCGCGATCTCGGGCAGGGCGGTCTGGTTATGGGCCACCGCCTCGGTCAGCAGCGCGCGGGCGGTGGCGGGATCGCCGCTGGCCAGCGCGGAATCGGCGGCATTGGCCAGGACCATGGTATAATCCGGGCTGGCTTCCGGCGCGATGCGGCGCAGCGCGTCGATTTCGGCCAGCAGCGGCGCAAGGTCGATCTCGGCGCCGGTTTCATAGGCGATGGCGATCCCAAGGTCGGCCAGCCGGGCGCGGGTGAGTGCCCGGTGCCACGCATCTTCGTTTGCGCCGGAAGGGCCGTCGAGCACCGCCTGCGCCCGCGCGATCCAGGCGCGGGCCGGTTCCGGCCGCCCCGTGTCCAACAGGAACCGCGCCCGGTTGCCGGCGCA
>NZ_PGTB01000336.1 GCF_002786325.1 Pseudooceanicola lipolyticus
GGTCGGGCGCCGAGGCGTTCCACGCCGCCACCCGCCCCAGCGTCGGGCGCAGCCCGTGAATGCCGCAGGCATAGGCCGGATAGCGGATCGACCCGGCGATATCGGTGCCATGGCCGATGGCGCAAATCCCCGCCGCCACCGCCGCCCCGGCGCCGCCCGAGGATCCGCCGGGGGTCAGCGCCGGGTTGCGCGGGTTCAGGGTTTGCCCATGCAGTTGGTTGCGGGTGAACCAGCGCAGCGAGAAGGCCGGCGTATTGGTGCGCCCGACAACCACCGCCCCGGCCCGGCGCAGATTCGCCACAACCGGGCTGTCCTGCTGCGCGATCAGGTCCTTCTGGATCCGCAGGCCGTTGGTGGTGGCGTGGCCGGCCTGGTCGACATTGACCTTGATGGTCACCGGCACCCCGGCCAGCGGGCCGGGATCGTCGCCGCGCGACCGCGTCTCGTCCACCGCCCGTGCCGCCGCCAGCGCCTCGTCGGGAAATTCCTGCACCACCGCGTTCAGGGTCGGATTGACGGCGGCCAGCCGGTCCAGATGCGCCTGCGTCACCTCGACGGCGGACACCGCACCGTCGCGCACCTGCGCGGCGATCTCACTTGCGCTGAGCCGCCAGATGTTCTGCATGTGCTCTCCCCGCGGCGCCATGCTGCCAAGGGAACGCAAAAGCCGGGCAAAATCAACGGGTCACGGTGGAAAACCGCCGAAACCCGCCGGTCTGCCCTCAGCCCTCGGCCAAAGCGCCCAGAAGCGCGTCACGCGTGTCGACCAGCCGCACCCGATAGCGGCGCAGCGCCTTGCAGGCAAACTTGTTATGCCGGGCGGCGTTGCTTTTCGGATCGCGGCGGGCGTCGGCCTCGAGGTCGACGATACAGGTGTCGACCTCTTCAATTTCCTTGATGATCTCGGCCAGTTCGGTTGCCTTGTCACTCATTTCCCAATTTCCTTTTTGCCAATGCAGGAAAAATGCCTGCGTCCTTCACGAAAATATTGCCACCGGCGCCCCGCGGCGCCGGCAGGCAGGACCAGCATAGCCGCTCAGGCCGGGATCCGGCAAGCTTTGGCCAGGCGTGCCCCGGCCGGCAGATCGCGCAGGGCAACCCCGGCAAGCCGGCCCAGGTGCCAGGCCAGAACCAGGTTCGAGGACAGCACCGGCAGCCCGGTTTCCGCCTCCAGCGGCGCGATGATGTCCAGCGTGTCCAGATTGGTGCAGGACAGGAACAGCCCGTCCACCCCACCCGTCCGCACCAGATCCACGGCGGCGGCGTGGATCGACTCGGGGGCAAACCGGGCGACGCGGGCCTCTTCCGATTCCTCGAACGAGCCGAAGACCGGGGTCTCGATCCCCTGCCCGGCCAGCACCGCGCGCAGCCGCTCGGACACCGCGGCGACATAGGGCGACAGGATTGCCAGCCGTGTCAGCCCCAGCGTGGCACAGGCCGCGACCAGCGCGCTGACCGGCTCGGTCACCGCGCGGGTCTTTGCGCCTCGCCGCAGCTGCGCC
>NZ_PGTB01000337.1 GCF_002786325.1 Pseudooceanicola lipolyticus
GAGCGGCTGGCCGCGCGCCGCGCCGTGCGCGAAAAGCGCCGCGCCCGGCGGGCGGCGCGGGAGTCGGGCGAAAGCTGAGGCCTATTCCGCGCGGAAATGTTTGGACAGTTTCAGCCCCTGGCCCTGGTAATTCGAGGCGATGCCGGCGCCATAGAGCTGGGTGGGCACCTCGGCCATGCGTTCATAGACCAGCCGCCCGACCACCTGGCCGTGTTCCAGCACAAAAGGCGCCTCGTGGCAGCGCACTTCCAGCACCCCGCGTGAACCCGCGCCACCGGCCTCGGCATGTCCAAAGCCGGGATCGAAGAAGCCGGCATAATGCACCCGGAACTCGCCCACCATGGCCAGGTAGGGGGCCATCTCGGCGGCATAATGCGGTGGGATATGCACCGCCTCGCGGCTGACGAGGATATAGAAGGCGCCGGGATCGAGGATGATCTGGCGCGACCGGGTGCGGATCTCTTCCCAATATTCGGCCGGGTCGTATTGGCCGATCCGGTCCAGGTCGATCACCCCGGTATGCGGTTTGGCGCGATAGCCGACGAGATCCTGACCGCCGAGATCCAGATCGACGGAAAAGCCCAGCCCCTCCTGAATCACTGCGGTGCCATCGACCAGCGGCGAGTTGGCATGCAGCGCTTTCAACTCGGTATCGGTCAGCACCGATTGCCCGGCGCGGAACCGGATCTGGTTCAGCCGCATGCCCGGACGCACCAGAACCGAGAAGGACCGCGGGCAGATCTCGGCATAAAGCGGGCCGCTATAGCCCTCGGGGATACGGTCGAATTCGGTGCCGCCATCGGTGATCGCGCGGGTCAGCAGATCAAGCCGCCCGGTCGAGCTTTTGGCATTGGCCACCGCCTGCACGCCGTCGGGCAGGGCCAGCGATTCCATCAGCGGCACCAGGTAGACGCAGCCTTTTTCCAACACCGCGCCGTCGGAAAGATCGATGCGGTGCATCTCGAATTCGGCCAGCCGGTCGGCGACCTTGCGGCCGGTGCCGGCCAGGAACGAGGCGCGCACGCGATAGGCCACGTTGCCCAGGCGCAGGTCCAGGCTGGCCGGTTGCACCTGACCGGGCACCACCGGCTGGTCCGGACGGATTTCGCCGCGGGCGATCATCGCCTCGATCATCTGGTTGGGATAAACCCCGGTCACGCAACATCCTCCTGCATCTGCGGGAAAGGCTGCCTTTGGTATCGCCGGTGTGATTTGGTCGGGCTAGCAGGACTCGAACCTGCGACCTTCCGTCCCCCAGACGGACGCGCTACCAGGCTGCGCCATAGCCCGACACTGGGCGTTACATACCGGTTTTGAAGCCGGGGACAAGGGGGAATCATGACAGTTCTTCTGTACCCGATCCTGCGGGGTGGCTGGCAGCTCAGGAAGCCTGCGCGCCGCCGACACGGGTGACCCAGCCGCGCAGCTCGGCGGCGACCGGGGCAATGGCACCGCGCTGTGCGGCGCTGAGGCTGTGCAGCGCCGCCA
>NZ_PGTB01000338.1 GCF_002786325.1 Pseudooceanicola lipolyticus
CTGGATGCGCGGCTGGCCACGGCCGCCGGGCTGGCCGGCATGGCCTACCTGGCCGGCGTGACCTATGACAGCGGCGCCCAGAGCCACCTGCTGGCTTTCATCGACGCGCCCGAGGCGGCACAGCCGGCGCTGGCTCGCGCGGTGGCCACGACGTTGGCCTTTTCCGGGTTGGAGGCGGGGATGCTGGATGTCGCCTTCTTTGCCGCCACCGATCCTGTCGCGGCCAGCCTGGCGCGGGTCGGCCTGCGCTTTGACCTGCCGGACCCGCCGCAGGTTCAACCGGAACGCGTCGTGCCGGGCAGCGATCCGGACAAGCCGCCGATCCTGCGATGACCCGCGACGAATTCAACCAGTTCTGCGCCGGGCTGCCGGCGACCAGCCACGTGGTGCAATGGGGCGGCGCGGATGTGTGGAAGGTGGGCGGCAAGGTCTTTGCAATCTGCGGCTGGAACGACGGTGCCGATGCCTTCACCTTCAAGGTCTCGAAAATTGCCTTCGAAGTGCTGCAGGACAGTCCCGGCATCCGCCCGGCGCCCTATCTTGCCTCACGCGGCATGTCCTGGTTGCAGCACTACGCGGCGCCCGGTCTCTCGGATGCGGAGCTCAGGCGGCACATCGCGCTGTCGCATCAGTTGGTGGCGGCGGGGTTGACGAAGAAAAAGCGCGCCGAACTGGGTCTTTGAAACATTTCCCGGCCCAGGATCACGGGCCGCCCGCGGCGCATCACAGCTCTGCGATACCCCCTTCGCACCATCCGTTTCCGCTGTAAGTTCGGTGCCACCACACTGTTTCCAGCGAAAGGAACCGATATGAAACGCCTTGCTCTGGCGCTTGTCGCCACTGCCGGATTTGCCTTTCCCGCCTGGGCGGGAGAGCAGTTTGTCGACGCCACCGGCTTTGCGGTGTCGGGTTATGACGTGGTGGCCTATCGCGGTCTGACCCAGGCGCCGGTCGGCTCAGCGCAGCCCGCGGCGGTGCCGGGCAAGGCCTCGATCACCGCCGACTATAACGGCGCCACCTTCGCCTTTGCCACCGAAGAGAACCGCGCCACCTTCCTTGAGCGCCCGGAATATTATGCACCGCAATATGACGGTCACTGCGCCTATGGCGTCAGCAAGGGCGGCAAGGTGCCGGGCAATCCCAACCTGTGGCGCATCGTCGATGACAAGCTGTACCTGAACATCACCGAGAACGTGGTGGGGTTCTGGGAGGAAGACATTCCCGGCAATATCACCCTGGCCGAGGACAACTGGGTCGGCATCGAGCCGAACGAGGCTTCGACCAACCCGATCCCGAATTTCACCTCTCCCGCGCCGGTCCGCGAATAGGGGCGGGGGCTCAGGCGGCGCTGATCGAGTCGAGCGCGCCGCTGTGCCGCAGGTCGGCGGCGCACAGCCTGAGACAGCGCAACATGTCGTCGCGGCCATGATCCGTGGCCGCGTCGCGCGGGCGCGAGGCGCCGACCACGACCGGGGCG
>NZ_PGTB01000339.1 GCF_002786325.1 Pseudooceanicola lipolyticus
CAAGACGCTGCAACTGGCCGCCGCCGGGGCCCGGGTGACGGCGCTGGACATCTCCGAGGCGCGGCTGGTGCGGCTGCGCGAGAACCTGGCGCGCACCGGGCTCGAGGCAACCTGCGTCACCGGCGACGCGCTGGAACATCAGGGCCGCTATGATGCCATCCTGCTGGACGCGCCCTGCTCGGCCACCGGCACCATCCGGCGCCACCCCGACCTGCCCCATGCCCGCGACGGCGCCGGCTTTGGCGCGCTGATCGAGTTGCAGGCGCAGATGCTGGCGCATGCCTGGACCCTGCTGGCCCCCGGCGGGCGGCTGGTTTTCTGCACCTGTTCGCTGCTGCCCGACGAGGGCGAGGTTCAGGTCGAAGAGGCGCTGGCCAGCCATCCCGACATGAGCGTGAACCGCGCCGCCCTGGCCCTGCCCGGGATCGACCCGGCCTGGATCACCGAAGAGGGCGGGCTGCGCCTGCGGCCCGATTTCTGGGCCGACCTGGGCGGCCTCGACGGGTTTTACATGGCCTGCCTGCAGAAAGCGCCGAAAACCGGCGAATGATCGGTGACTTGCCGGGGCCCGCTGTGTATGGTCCCGCCCAAACGCCAAAGAGCGTAAGAGGCAGCGTGCATGTTCACCCCCGACACACTGGCCGGGCGCCGCACCCGGTTGATGAACCGGCTTTACGCCCGGTTCAGCCGCCGCCACCGCACGGCGCGCGGATTCGTGTCGCAGCCCGAACCGCGCACCATCGGCAGCTTTGCCCGCGGCCGCCAGCTGATTGCCGGCAATATCCTGTTCGCCGGTTTCCTGGTGGAAAGCCCGGATACCGGGCTGTGGGAGGTCGCCGCGCCCAATGCCGCCTTTGACGCCGAGCGCCACGGCTTTGGCTGGCTCGACGATCTGGCGGCGGTGGGCGATGGCGCGGCGCGGGCCAAGGCCCAGCAATGGCTGTGGGGCTGGATCGCGCAATATGGCAATGGTCAGGGTCCGGGCTGGACCCCGGAACTGACCGGGCGGCGGGTGATCCGCTGGATCAACCACGCGCTGTTCCTGCTGCGCGGCCAGGACCGCGACGCCAGCACCGCGTTTTTCGCCGCCCTCGGCAGCCAGACCTGGTTCCTGGCCAAGCGCTGGCCCGCCGCCCTGCCCGGCCTGCCCCGGTTCGAGGCGCTGACCGGGCTGATCTATGCCGGGCTGTCGCTGGAGGGGCAGGAAGAGCTGGCCGACCCGGCGATTCGCGCCCTGGCGCGCGAATGCAACCTGCAGATCGACGCTCAGGGCGGCCTGCCCACCCGCAACCCCGAGGAATTGCTGGAGGTCTTCACCCTGCTGACCTGGGCCGCCGCGGCGCTGCATGATGCCGGGCGCGGCACGCCGCCGGCCCATACCGCCGCGATCGAACGGATTGCGCCGACACTGCGGGCGCTGCGCCATGCCGATGGCGGCTTGGCGCGGTTCCATGGC
>NZ_PGTB01000340.1 GCF_002786325.1 Pseudooceanicola lipolyticus
CGCGCCGCGTTCCACCGCCGCCCGCAGCGGCGCACCCAGGCGCGGATGCAGAAGGGCGGCGGCATGTTCCAGCTCGCCCGCCTCGCCGACCATCGCCGCCTTGCCATAGCTTTCCGCCTGCGCCGGCGCGATGCCCAGCGCCGCAACGCATTTGCCGCCCAGCAGCCCGCCCAGAACCTCGCCCGTCGCCATCAGTTCGGAGAGGTCCTCGGCATAGACCCCGGCAAACGGGTTCTCGATCACCGCAACCGCCACCGCCTTGCGCGTCGGCGGCGCAATCGCCCGCCCCATCTCGATATGGGTTTCCTCGACCCAGACCGCGATCTTGCGGATCCGGGGGGTCACCGCAATCCGTCCTCGCCGGTGATCTCGGCCGCCGCCAGCCCGCCGGCGCGGGCATGGATGCGGGCGCCGGTGGTCATCACCAGCACCAGCAGCATCTCGTCGGCGCGCGGCGCGTCATTCATGCCCACCTCCATCGCGTCGAAATGGCTGCGCACGTAGGAGGCGTTGATATGGGTCACCGGCACGTCCAGACGGGTGCCGACGCTGCCGACCTTCTTGGACGAGGGCACAATCGCTTTGGCCCCGCCCAGCACCTCGCGCATGGCATAGCCGCCGGGCGCGTGCCACAGCGCGCCATGTTCCAGCTCGCCCGCCGCCCCGATCAGCGCGCCCTTGCCATAGCCTTCGACCCGCTCGGCGCCGCCCACCGCCTTGGCCAGCCGCTGCGCCATGTCCAGACCCAGCGGTTTCAGCTTTTCCATGAACCACTGGATCTCCGGTTCGTACCGCCCCGCAAACGGGTTGCGGATCACCGCCAGCGCCGCTGCCCGCAGCAACGGTTCGCCCGCCGGCGGCCCGCCCTCGTGATAGATCTCTTCGACCACGGTTGCGAATTTGCGAAGTTCCAGGTCAGGCATGTTCCACCCCTTGTTTTGGTATTTCCGGGACGCTCAGCGGCGCCCCCACAACGCGCGCCGCGCCGCGCAGAACCAGCGCCGCGCCGGCAATCCGGCCCGCGCGCAGCATCCGCTGCGCCACCGCGCGGCCCGCCTCCAGGGCGCGGTCGATCTCGGCCTGGCGCAGGGCTCCGACCGCGACAACCACCGGCCGTTCACCCAGATCGCTGTCCGGATCCAGCGCGCAGGCCGGCTGGCGCCGGATCTGTTCATGGTCCTCCAGCGTGACCGCATTGGCGATCAGCGTGGCGGCGACATCAGCCGCCGCCGCGTCGCGCGCCAGCACCGTGACGCTGTCGGCAATGCCGAACGACAGGCTGCGCCCGCCGCGCCCGCTGCTGGCGATGCCACCGATACCCGCCCCATGCGCCAGCGTGACCCGGCCCAGTTCCCCCCCGTCCAGCCCGGCAATCTGCGCGCAAAAACGCTGGCCCGCTGCCAGGTGCAGGGCGATATCGCCGCCATTGTTCACATAGGCGCGCA
>NZ_PGTB01000034.1 GCF_002786325.1 Pseudooceanicola lipolyticus
GCGTGCCGACCCAGATCTGGCCCGGCGCGGCCCAGGGAAACCCGGTGAACAGGTAGGCGCGGGCAAATTCCGCCAGTGTCCATGCGCCGGCCAGCAGGGCGATGCGGGCACCGCCGCGCCGGGCCAACCGCGCCGCGCCCCAGAAGGCCGCGCCCCAGAACAGCGCCAGACCGCCCGACATGAACACCAGCGCAAAGGGCGCCATCCAGCCATGCCGCGCCACGTCAACCATGAAAGGTTCGACGATCCAGGCCAGCGCCAGCGCGAAATAGCTGGTGCCGAACAGCCAGCCGGTGACAAACCCCTGCGCCGGGCGCGGCGCGGCGGCCAGCAGCGCCGGCAGGCAGGCCAGGGCCAACAGGGTAAGCGGCCACAGCCCGAAGGGCGCCAGCCCCAGCGCAGCGGCCAATCCCAGCAAGACCGCCGCGCCAAGCCGCGCGGGCCGGCCCTGCAACAGGCCTGCGATCATCCCGCCGCTTCCGGCAGCCTCACGCGCAGGCGTTTGATTCGCCGCGGGTCGGCGTCGATCACCTCGAATTCCGGACCGTCCGGATGGGCGACGACCTCGCCCCGGGTCGGCACCCGGCCCGACAGCATGAAGACCAGCCCGCCCAGCGTGTCGATCTCTTCCTCGTCAACCTCGTCATGTTCGGTCAGCGAGCGGCCGATCTCGGCCTCGAACTCTTCCAGCGGGGTCTTGGCCAAGGCGACATATTGGCCGGGCTTTTCCTTGATCCAGGTCTTGTCCTCGTCGATGTCGTGTTCGTCCTCGATCTCGCCCACGACCTGTTCGATCAGATCCTCGATGGTGACCAGACCGTCGACGCCGCCATATTCATCGATCACCAGCGCCATGTGCCGCCGTTCGGTCTGCATCTTGGTCAGCAGCACGCCGATCGGCATCGAGGGCGGCACGAACAGCAGCGGGCGCAGCATCGCGCCCAGGTCGAATTCGGCGGTGCTGCCGTTAAAGCCGTAATTCAGGGCGAAATCCTTCAGGTGGATAAAGCCCAGCGGCGTGTCCAGGGTGCCCTCGTAGGCAGGAATGCGGGTCATCCCGCTTTCGCGGAATACCTTGACCAGATCGTCCTTGGAGATGTTTACCGGGACCGAGACAATCTCGGCGGTCGGAATCGCCACGTCATCGACGCGCATCCGCCGCAGATTGATCAATCCGCGCGTAGGTTCATACGCCGAAGAGGCGCCGTTCAGGAACGAGGACGCGTCGGTCTCGTTCGGACTCAGGGCTTCGAGGATGCGTCCGAAGAATCCGGCCTTTTCTTCCGGCCTCTCGTCTGCCTCATCGCCCGAGTGTGTCTGCGGAAGCGCGCTCTGCGCCGCGCTAGATCCGCTGTCAGTGTCGCCCATCGTTCCTTTTTCCAAAGTAAGCCTGTCAGGATTCGTCCGTGACATCCGTATACGGGTCGGTCAACCCAAGCCGTCCAAGTATAGTGACCTCAAGCCCTTCCATCAACGTGGCATCGGCATCACGAATGTGATCATAGCCCAGCAAATGTAACATCCCGTGAACGATCAGGTGGGTCACATGGTCTGAAAACGGCTTGCCGGCGGCCGCGGCCTCGCGCGCGCAGGTGTCATAGGCGATGGCGATATCGCCCAGTGACAGCGTGCCGGTCACGTCGGGTTCGGGCCGGGCGGGCGGGCGGCCGGGCTGCGGTGCCGCCAGCTCGGCCTCGGGCCAGCTCAGCACATTGGTCGGCTGCGGCTTGCCGCGGAAATCGGCGTTCAATTCGGCAATCCGGGCATCGTCGCAGGCCAGCAGCGTGACTTCGCAGGCCTCGGCGTCGATCCCCAGATGCGCCAGCGTTGCGGCCGCCGCGGTGTCGGCCAACTGCTCCAGATCGGCGGCGGCCCAGCGGGGGTCTTCTATAACGGTTTCAATCACTTAAGCATAAGTCCATTGCGCTGGGTTCGGCATTGCTCCGGATCTCGGTCCGGGGCCTGCTGGCTGCCGCCGGACTGCGCACCGCAATGCCGTGTGCCCGGTGCTGTTCAAGGGCATACCTCGCCGTTGCGTCCCGATGCGCCAAGCCGGATCAGCCCTGCGCATCGGCCTCGTAGGCTTCGATGATCGCCGCGACCAGCGGGTGGCGCACCACGTCTTTCGAAGTGAAATAGTTGAAGCCGATCTTGGGGATCGTCGACAGCAGCCGCTCGGCATCGGCCAGCCCCGACTGCACCCCGCGCGGCAGATCGACCTGGCTGCGGTCGCCGGTGATCACCATGCGCGAACCTTCGCCGAGGCGGGTCAGAAACATTTTCATCTGCATCGTCGTGGCATTCTGCGCCTCGTCCAGCACCACGAAGGCATTGGCCAGCGTGCGCCCGCGCATGAAGGCCAGCGGCGCGATCTCGATGCGCTTTTCCTCCATCATCTTGGCCAGTTGCTTGCCCGGCAGGAAATCGTTCAGCGCGTCATAAAGCGGCTGCATGTAGGGATCGACCTTGTCCTTCATGTCGCCGGGCAGAAAGCCCAGCCGCTCGCCGGCCTCGACCGCCGGGCGCGACAAGATGATCTTGTCGACATGGCCACCGATGAACATGGTCACGCCCACCGCCACCGCCAGATAGGTCTTGCCGGTGCCCGCCGGGCCGATGCCGAAACACAGCTCGTTCTCGAACAGCGACCGCACATAGGCCTTTTGCGCGGCGGTGCGGGGTTCGACCATCTTCTTGCGGGTCTTGATCTCGAACTGGCCACCGCGGAACATTTCCAGCTGGTCGCCATCCTCGGCCTCGGCCTGGGCGCCGCCCAGCCGCAGCTCGCGGTCGATGTCGCCGGCTTCCAGCGGACGCCCGGCTTCCAGCCGGGTATAGAGCGAGCGCAGCACCTGTGCGGCCTGGTTGCGCTGGGCCTCTTCGCCCAGGATCGCCAGCTGGTTGCCGCGGCGCAGGATCTGCACGCCGGTTTTCTGTTCGATATCGGCAAGGTTGCGGTCATATTCGCCGCACAGGTCGATCAACAGGCGATTGTCGGGGAATTCCAGCTGCACCTCTTGCGGCGCGGTCATGGTCTGCGGTGGGGTAAGGGCGCCAATGGCCAATCCGCTCTCCTGTATTCGCGATCTGAACCAAGGTTGCCAACTTCGCCCAAGGCGCGCAAGCGGCTGCGATGCGATTTCGCGAAACTGAAACAAAATTTCGGCCGCCCCCGGGCGGGAGCGGCCGAATCCTTTGGCATCCTGTGCGGTCCGGTCAAATCGTATCCGGCACCTGCGAGCCGTCCTTGAACGGGCCGATGGCGGTGTTGGGCGGGGCGATGCCAGAGCAGACCGGGCGGCCATAGCTGTCCAGCCGCGCGTCCATATAACCTTCCAGCCCGTCATCGATGATCCAGTGGTCGCAACCGTTCGGATCCACCCAGATGCCGGCGCTGAGCACGCCCAGTTCCTTCGAATCGATCCCCCGATCGGCGGTCAGGTCACCGCCATTGATCCCGCAGGCCGACAGGGCCGCCACTGCCGCGATGACCGAAACCGTTTTCACAACACGCATCACTCGTTCCTCACTGCAGGCAGATGATTTCGACACGGCGGTTTTCCGCCCGACCGCGCGCGGTGTCGTTGCTGGCGCGCGGCTGGCGCTCGCCATAGCCGCGCACGTCCAGAACCCGCACGCCGGTCGCTTTGGCGACCAGCGCCACCGAATTGGCGCGGCGTTCGCTGAGCCGCATGTTGTACTCGTCCGAGGCGCGGCTATCGGTATGCCCGGTGATGATAAAGCCCGAGGGCGCGGTGGCGCGGGCAAAGAAATCGCGCAGGCGCTGTTGACCGGTGCCGCTGATCTGCCACTTGTCGGTGTCGAAATACTGGTCGGTGGGCATGATGCCGCACACCTTGCCGCGGCGGCAGACCGGGCGGCCGTCCCGGGTGAGATGCGGGCTCATGTAACCTTCGGCGCCGTCATCCATGACCCAATGTTCGCAACCATCCGGATCGACCCAGATCGACGGCACATAGCGCTCGGCATAGCGCGGCTGTTCCGAGCTCTGCGCGCGCACCTCTGCAGGGATCAGCAGCGCGACCGACAGCGCCAGCAGCGCTGCCAGCGAAAGCAGCAGCAGTTTGATCGTGTCATTCCCGGCCATCGTATCGACTACCTTATTCAATTCTGTACCTGAAACCGATGCGAGACCTTAGATCACAAAGCCGGGCGGGGAATAAGATAATTGCGATCTCGCGGAGAAATAGCGGCATTTTCATGGCATTTCCCGGCGATTTTGCTTGCGGGCTGTCAACACTGGCGCCTGTGTGCGGGCACTGTTCGCGGTGTGGCAACTCAGGCCGGGGCCGAATCGACCGGCGCGGAGGTGTCGATCACCTCGCCACCCAGCGAGTTGGCGCCCGAGGAAGTGATGCGCACCGAGGCGATATCGCCCGCCGCCAGGCCGCCGCCCTGGACATGCACCGCATGCAGATAGTCAGACTTGCCCACCATCTGCCCCGGCAGGCGTCCGGGCTTTTCGAACAGAACTTTCACCGTGCGGCCAACCATCGCGTCTTGCGCCGCGCGCTGCTGGCGGGTGATCAACGCCTGCAGCCGCTGCAGGCGGTCGTCCTTGACCTCCTCGGCCACCTGCGGGCGTTCCGCCGCCGGGGTGCCCGGGCGGGTGGAATATTTGAACGAATAGGCATAGCCATAGCCAACCGCGTCGATCAGATCGAGCGTGGCCTGGAAATCCTCTTCGGTCTCTTCCGGGAACCCGACGATGAAATCCCCCGACATCAGGATATCGGGCCGCGCGGCGCGGATGCGCTCGACCAGGCGCAGATAGCTTTCAGCAGTGTGGCTGCGGTTCATCCGTTTCAGGATCTTGTCCGACCCGGCCTGCACCGGCAGATGCAGATAGGGCATCAGCTTGGCACATTGGCCATGCGCCTCGATCAGGTCGTCGGTCATGTCATTGGGGTGCGAGGTGGTGAAGCGGATGCGCTCCAGCCCGTCGATGCCGTCCAGCGCCCAGATCAGCCGCGCCAGCGACCAGTCGCCGCCGTCGCCGGCGCCGTGATAGGCATTGACGTTCTGGCCCAGCAGGGTGATCTCGCGCACGCCGCGTTCCACCAGGTCGCGCGCCTCGGACAGGATCCGCTCGGCCGGGCGGCTGACTTCGGCGCCGCGGGTATAGGGCACCACGCAGAAGGCGCAGAACTTGTCGCAGCCTTCCTGCACGGTCAGAAAGGCGGTCGGGCCGCGCTTGGCCCTGGGGCGCGCTTTCAGCCGCTCGAACTTGTCCTCTTCGGGGAAATCAGTGTCGAGCGCCTTTTCCCCCTGCCGCGTCTTCGCCTCCATCTCGGGCAGGCGGTGATAGCTCTGCGGGCCGACCACCAGGTCGACCAGCGGCTGGCGGCGCATGATCTCTTCGCCCTCGGCCTGGGCGACGCAGCCGGCGACGCCGATCTTCAGGTCGGGCTTGTCCGCCTTCAGCCCGCGAAAGCGGCCCAGTTCGGAATAGACCTTTTCCGCCGCCTTCTCGCGGATATGGCAGGTGTTCAGCAGGATCATGTCCGCGTCTTCGGGGCGGTCGGTCTGCACATAGCCTTCGCCGCCCAGGGCCTCGGCCATGCGCTCGCTGTCATAGACGTTCATCTGACAGCCATAGGTCTTGAGATAGAGCTTTTTCGGAGCGGACATCGGCAGGGCCTGCGGGTTGGCGGTGGAACGCTATGACATAGACCGCGCGGGCGCGGCTTGCAATCACCGCCCGATTAGCCGACTCTGCGGCGAAATTCCAGAAAGAGGTCCGTACCCCTTGGGCGGCAGCCATCCCACGCTCGATGCCTTCCTGCAGGACCCGCCGCCGGAACTGGCGAAAGGCCCGGTGGCCCTGATCTTTGCCGAGGACGAGGTCGAGATCGATTCGACCCTGCGCCACCACCTGGAGTGCGGGTTCCGCTGTGTCGTGGCGCTGATGCCCGAGGCGTTCGGCCTGGCCGCCGACGTGGCCGAGCGGGTGTGTCGCGTGGACCTGGATGCCTGCGCGCCGGGGGCGGTGATCGACGCGGTGAACCAGGTGGCCGGGGCGGTGCCGGGCGCCTGGGTCTATTACTGCTATAACAGCGAATACCTGTTCTATCCCTTCTGCGAAAGCCGCACGGTGGGCGAGATGCTGGCCTTTCACGCCGAGGAGCGGCGCGAGGCGATGCTGACCTATATCGTCGATCTCTATGCCGGCGACCTGGAGCGTCACCCCGGCGCGGTGTCGCTGGAGGAAGCCTGCCTGGACCGTTCGGGCTATTACGCGCTGGCGCGGATCGATCCCGAAACCGGCACCCCGCGCGAGCGTCAGCTGAATTTCTTCGGCGGGCTGCGCTGGCGCTTTGAGGAGCATATTCCCAAGGCGCGCCGCCGGATCGACCGGGTGGCGCTGTTCCAGGCGCAGCCGGGGGTGCGGCTGTTGCCCGATCACACATTCAGCGCGCCGGAATACAATACCTTTGCCTGCCCCTGGCATCACAACCTGACGGCGGCGATCTGTTCGTTCCGCACCGCCAAGGCGCTCAAGCGCAACCCGGGCTCGACCTTCGACATCCCGACCTTCCGCTGGCACAACTCGACCCCCTTCGAATGGCATTCGCGGCAATTGCTGGACCTCGGCCTGATGGAGCCGGGGCAGTGGTTTTGAGCCTGCCGAGTTGAGGCTGAGCGAATGTGTTAGTTCCGCGGCAGGCTGCGCAAAAATGGCATTCGCGGCAATTGCTGGACCTCGGCCTGATGGAGCCGGGGCAGTGGTTTTGAGCCTGCCGAGTTGAGGCTGAGCGAATGTGTTAGTTCCGCGGCAGGCTGCGCAAAACACGTGGTCGACCGGTGCGGGCCTTCCCGCTTCATCAACCAAGAGTTGGCCGGGTGGCGGACGACCGCGGGTGGACGCACCCATGATTGAAAACCGGGCGCTTGATGGCGCCGACACTTCCTTCGGTTGAGCGTGGCGCTGGCTGTGACGAAGCGGCCGCCCGTGCGGGCGGTCGGCCGCTGCCCGGCGGCGCGCGGTGCGCGCCTTGAATCCGGGCCAAGCGCAAAACTCGGATGTTAGGCTAATCGGCAATACGTACCGACCCAAGTCACCTGAGCCGTCTTCCCGGGCGCGCCGACGCGAGTCTCAGGATTAATGTCAGCAAGTGGAAGCGGCATCGCGGCGGAACAGGATCGGAAACCAATCCTCGCGCAGCCGGTCGCCGGGCTGCATGCCGTGGCCGGGAAAGGGCGGCGAGGTGGGGCCGGGGCGTTCGACATAGCGGGCGTCGTCGCCCACCAGCCGCAGCGAGAAGGCGCGGCGGCGCGCGGCAGAGCGGTTGCCGCGGGCGCCGTGCAGGATGCGGAAATCGAAGGCCACCGCATCGCCCGGCTCCATCTCGTATTCCAGGATGCGCATGCCACCGGCCTCGGGATCGGGCACCGGCATGTACTCCTCGGCGTCGGGGAAAAACGCCTGTTCCGAGGCCCAGCGGGTGGGCAGCACCTCTTTCTCCCAGCGATGCGACCCGGCGACGCAGCGCAGCGTCGCCTCGCGCACCGGGTCGAGCGGCGCCCAGAAACTGACCGTCTGGCGGCCCTGCACGAAATAATAGGGGCTGTCCTGGTGCCAGGGCGTCGCCATCGAGGTGCCGGGTTCTTTCACCAGGACATGATCGTGAAACAGCTGCACGCGATCCGAGCCCATAAGTTCGGCCGCCACCGCAGCGGCGGGCGAGTCGGCGATCACCTGCCGGAAGGCCGCGATGCGCGACCAGTTGCAGTAATCGTCGAAGAAGCGGCCGGTTTCGCCGTCGCGCCGGTTTTCCGAGGCATAGGGGCCGGGCTGGGCCATGTTTTCGGCAATGCCGGCGCGCAACCGCTCGACATGGTCGCGGAACAGTCCGCGCACCAGCACCACGCCGTCGCGGCGAAAGGTGTCGATATCGGCCGGGGTGAGCAGCGGGTGCATCATGGCGGTTCCGGCCTCAGGCCCGCGCCGCGGCGCTAAAGTTTGCGCAGCCGGATCACCACATCGACGGCGGCAATCTCATAGCCCTCTGGCGCATCGGGTACTCGGGTGATCACCAGCTGGTCAGAAGGGGCATCGGACAGACCGGCCTCGTCCTCCCAGAAGAAATGCGGGTGGTCATGCGTATTGGTGTCGAAATAGCTTTTCGAGCCGTCCACGGTGACTTCCTGCACCAGCCCGGCATCGCAGAAGGCGCGCAGGGTGTTGTAGACGGTGGCCAGCGATACCGGCGCGCCGGCGGATTTCGCCGAGTCGAACAGGCTTTCGGCGGTGACATGGCGGTGCTGACCGTCGCCGACCAGAAGCTCGGCCAACGCGACACGCTGCCGTGTCGGGCGCAGCCCGGCCGTGTTCAGCCAGCTGGTGGCGATCTCTGTCGGTTTGCGTGTCATTGCGGGACTCATCCCTCCGATCGGGAGCGACTATAAGGCGTTTTGTCAACCGGTTTCAAACGGAAATCATTTTCAAACAGGTTCGTACCTGCGAGGTTGGTCGCATGACGCGCCCTTGCGGGACCGGCGAGCCCGGTGCTAGAGGATGCAGAATGCAGAAACGACCGAGGCAGGAGACGCGCGGGCATGGCCGATTACCCGAGCAGTTTTGATAAGGACGAGTTACTGAAATGCGCGCGGGGCGAATTGTTCGGCCCCGGCAACGCGCAATTGCCGGAACCGCCGATGCTGATGATGGACCGCATCACCGAGATCAGCGCCGATGGCGGGGCCCATGGCAAAGGCCATGTGGTCGCCGAGTTCGACATCACCCCGGATCTCTGGTTCTTCAAATGCCATTTTCCGGGCAACCCGATCATGCCCGGCTGTCTGGGTCTGGACGGGCTGTGGCAGTTGACCGGGTTCAACCTGGGCTGGCGCGGCATGAAGGGGCTGGGCATGGCGCTGGGCGTTGGCGAGGTCAAGCTGAGCGGCATGGTCACGCCAGAGCGCAAGATGATCACGTATTTTGTCGATTTCACCCGCATCATTGATCGCAAGCTGAAACTTGGTGTCGCCGATGGCCGGGTTGTCGCCGATGGCGAAGAGATTTATGCGGTGAAGGGAATGAAGGTGGGCCTGTCGGACGGCGGCGTCTGAACGGCTGTCCACGCGCCACCACCAACAAGGAGTATGCCGATGCGTCGCGTCGTCGTTACCGGGCTGGGGATCGTCTCGTCCATCGGGACCAACCGCGACGAGGTGATCGCCTCGCTGAAGGCCGGGACCAGCGGAATTGCCGCCAGCCCCGAGATGGAGGAACACGGGTTCCGCAGCCGGGTGGCGGGCACCATCGATCTGGATGTCAGCGCCCATGTCGACAAGCGCAGCCTGCGCTTCATGGGGCCGGGCGCCGCCTATGCCCATATCGCCATGGCCGAGGCGATTGCCGATGCCGGCCTGGAAGAGGGCGACATCGTCAACCCGCGCACCGGGCTGATCGCCGGCTCGGGCGGGCCGTCGACCAGCGCCATGTTGACCGCGCATCAATCGGTGCTGAAGACCGGCGCGACCAAGCGCATCGGGCCCTTCGCGGTGCCCAAATGCATGTCCTCGACGATCTCGGCCAACCTGTCGACCGCCTATAAGATCAAGGGCATCAACTATTCGATCACCTCGGCCTGCTCGACCTCGCTGCATTGCATCGGCAATGCCGCCGAGCAGATCATGCTGGGCAAGCAGGACGTGATGTTCGCCGGTGGCGGCGAGGAGCTTGACTGGACCCTGTCCTGCCTGTTCGACGCGATGGGCGCGATGTCGTCGAAATACAATGACACGCCGGAACGCGCCTCGCGCGCCTTCGACGCCGACCGCGACGGCTTTGTAATTTCCGGCGGCGGCGGCATCGTGGTGCTGGAAGAGCTGGAACATGCGCTGGCGCGCGGCGCCCGGATCTATGCCGAGGTGACGGGCTATGCCGCCACCTCGGACGGGCATGACATGGTGGCGCCGTCGGGCGAGGGCGGCGAGCGGGCGATGCGGCTGGCGCTGGCGACGCTGCCCGAAGACCGCAAGATCAGCTATATCAACGCCCATGGCACTTCGACCCCGGTGGGCGATGTCGGCGAGGTCGAGGCGGTGCGCCGCATCTTCGGCCAGGGCAGCACCCCGCCGATCAGTTCGACCAAGTCGATGACCGGCCATGCCCAGGGCGCCGCCGGTGCGCTGGAGGCGATCTTCTGCCTGCTGATGCTGGACGGGGATTTCATTGCGCCGTCGATCAATGTCGAGACGCTGGACCCGGCGCTGACGCCGGCCGAGATCGCGACCGCGCCGGTGACGGATGCCGGGTTGGACAGCGTGATGACCAATTCCTTCGGCTTCGGCGGCACCAACGGATCGATGATCCTGTCCAGATATCGCGGGTAACAACCACCATGTCCGATCTATTGAAGGGAAAGCGCGGCCTGATCATGGGCGTGGCCAATGACCGGTCGATCGCCTGGGGCATCGCCAAGGCGATGCACGAGGCCGGGGCCGAGCTGGCCTTCACCTACCAGGGCGAGGCCTTTGGCAAGCGGCTGGAACCGCTGGCGCACAGCGTCGGGTCGGATTTCATGGTCGATGCCGATGTGACCGACGATGCCACGTTGGACACCGCGTTCGAGCAGTTGGCGGGGCGCTGGTCCAGCATCGATTTCCTGGTCCATGCCATCGCTTATTCGGACAAGTCCGAACTGACCGGCCGGTTCCTGAATACCAGCCGCGCCAATTTCAAACATTCGATGGATATCTCGGCCTATTCCTTTATCGAGGTGGCGCGGCGCGCCTATCCGCTGATGAAGGACAACGGCGGCACCCTGCTGACGCTGACCTATCAGGGGTCCACCCGGGTGGTCCCGAATTACAACGTGATGGGCGTGGCCAAGGCGGCGCTGGAGGCGGCGACCCGCTATCTGGCCAATGACCTGGGGCCGGACGGCATCCGGGTGAACGCGATTTCTCCCGGCCCGATGAAAACGCTGGCCGGCGCCGCCATCGGCGGCGCGCGCAAGACCTACAAGTTCACCGATCAGAACGCGCCCCTGCGCAGCAACGCGACGCTGGAGGCGGTGGGCGGCACTGCGGTCTATCTGGCCTCGGATGCCGGACGGTTCACCACCGGCGAGGTCATCCGCGTCGATGGCGGCTATCACGTTCTGGGCATGCCGCAGCCGGACTTCCTCTAGGCCGCCGCAGCCCGGTCCTGACAAAACCCCGGCGGCGCCTTTCACCTGCCACAGTTACCGGTCACATCGGCGGCATGACGCTGATCGACGAAAATCCCCAGGACCGCCTGCGGTCCGGACTCGGTGGCCTGCTGCTGCGCCTGCTGGTCCGGCTGGTTTACACCTTTTGCCTGTGCCTGATGGCCGCGGTCCTTTTGTCCGAGCCGCGCATCGCGGCGCGGGTCGGTCCGGTGATTGACGGCTGGGCCGAACGGTTGTCGTCTGATGCGCCCGCCGCGCCGGGCGCCGCCGAGGCGACGCCCGTGGTCCGGACGATGCCGACCGACCGGGTGCCGGTGCGGCGCCTGATCGACTGACCCACGCCCGGGGGCGGTTCAGGCCGCCTCGGCGATATGCACCAGTTCGATGGCGAAGGTCAGGTCCTGGCCAGCCAGCGGGTGGTTGGCATCCAGCGTCACCTGCTCATCGGTCACCTCGACCACGGTGACCGGGGTCACCTGGCCCTGCTGGGTCTGCATCTGCAGCCGCGTGCCCAGGTCCAGCGGGATGTCATCGGGAATACCCTCGCGCGGGACCGCCTGGCGCATCTGCGGATCGACCGGGCCATAAGCCTCGTCGCAGGGCACGTTCACGGTTTTCTTGTCGCCGACTTCCATGCCGGGAATCGCCTTGTCGAGGCCGGGAATGATCTGGCCCGAGCCGACCTCGAACTGCAACGGATCGCGCCCTTCGGAACTGTCGAAGGTGGTGCCGTCGCGCAGCGTGCCGGTATAGTGAATATGGACGGTGTCGCCGGGTTTGACCTGGGTCATGGGATATCCAATCTGTCGGGGGTGAATGGCAAAGGCCGCGTCGCTCGCGCGGGTGCTTCGATGGTCCCAGCCTAATGATTCACCGGCTGATGTAAACCATGCGGGCACCGGGCCGGTGCGGCGAGATGTTTCGGGATGGCGAGAGGCATGCCCGGGCCGGGCCTTTTCGGAACGCGGGAAGGGACAGTGGAATGACTCCGGGCGTCACGCCAAGCGCGTGAACAACGGCGCAGCCACCGCGGCTTCCCCTTTCACTGTCGCCATGTCACTGTGGAGAAACGGGAACGGGAGAAGACATGATGCCGATCACCACCTGCATATTCGACGCCTATGGCACGCTGTTCGATGTTGCCGCCGCCGCGCGCCAGGCGGCGCAGGAACCCGCCCATGCAAAGCTGCGCGAGACCTGGGCCGAGGTGGCGGCGCATTGGCGGCTGAAACAGCTGCAATATACCTGGCTGCGCGCGGTCATGGACCAGCACGCCGATTTCTGGGGGGTGACGCAGAACGGGCTGGACTGGGCGCTGGAGGCGGCGGGTCTTCAGGGAGACGCGGCGCTGCGCCAGCGCCTGTTGGACCTGTATTGGGAACTGCAATGCTATCCCGAGGTGCCCGAGATGTTGGCGGCGTTGCGTACCGGCGGCCGACAGACAGCGATCCTGTCCAATGGCTCGCCCGCAATGCTGGACGGGGCGGTGCGCTCGGCCGGGATCGCCCATGTGCTGGACGATATCCTGTCGGTCGAATCCGTCGGCGTGTTCAAGCCCGACAGCCGGGTTTATGACCTGGTCGGCGCGCGATTCGGCTGTGCGCCGGAGGAGGTGCTGTTCGTCTCCTCCAATGGTTGGGACGCGGCGGCGGCGTCCTGCTATGGCTTTCGCACCGCCTGGGTGAATCGCGCGGGCGAGCCGGTGGACCGGCTGCCCTGGACGCCCGACACCATTCTTTCCGACCTCACCACCATCCCGGCCGAAGCCGGGCTGTAGGCCGGGCCGCATCGGGGACTTCCGAATTTCACCGCAGCAGGGTACGGGACAATATGAGCACGCTTGAGATGATCGAAGCCGCGGCAAAGCGGCTGGCGGGACACGCGCGGCGCACGCCGCTGTTGTCCTCGCCGTTTCTGGATGAAATTGCCGGGCGGCGGGTGCTGGTGAAACCCGAATGCCTGCAGCAGACCGGCAGTTTCAAGTTTCGCGGCGGCTGGTCGGCGCTTTCGGCCTTGGCACCGGAGGTGCGTGCGCGCGGTGTGATCGCCTTTTCCAGCGGCAACCATGCCCAGGGCGTGGCGGCGGCGGCGCGCGGGCACGGGGTGCCGGCGGTGATCGTCATGCCCGAAGATGCGCCCCGGCTGAAGATCGCCAATACCAGGGCGCTGGGCGCCGAGGTGGTGCTGTATGACCGTGCCACCGGCGACCGCGACGCCATTGGCGCGCAGCTGGCGAAAGAACGCGGCCTGACGCTGATCAAACCGTTTGACGAGCCGCAGGTGATTGCCGGGCAGGGCACCTGCGGGCTGGAAATTGCCGCCCAGGCGGCCGAGCAAGGGGTGACCGAGGCCGATGTGCTGGTCTGTTGCGGCGGTGGCGGGCTGACCTCGGGCGTCGCGCTGGCGCTGGAAGGCCATGCGCCGGGGCTGCGCGCCCGCCCGGTCGAGCCCGATGGTTTCGACGATGTGGCCCGCTCGCTGACCACGGGCCGGATCGAGCGCAATGAAAAGCTGACGGGTTCGCTCTGCGATGCGATCATCTCGCCGCAGCCCGGCGAGCTTACCTTTCCGATCATGCATCGGCTGTGCGGGCCGGGCTTGACGGTCAGCGAGGACGAGGCGCTGCGGGCCATGGCGCTGGCCTTCACCCGGTTGAAGATCGTGCTGGAACCGGGCGGGGCGGTGTCGCTGGCCGCGGCGTTGTTCCATCCCGGTGCGGTATCGGGCGACGCGGTGATCGCGGTGGCCTCGGGCGGCAATGTCGATGCCGAGGTGTTCGGCATGGCGCTGGAAAAACACGCCGATTAGGGCGCGCCCTGTCCCGGACATGGTCCGGGACCTCCCGGCCTTTGGTTAAATCCCGGATCCCGGACAGGCCTGGGACGGCATCGGCCCCAGGGGCGCCGCTCACTCGATCCGCATCCAGCCCTCGGGCAGGATGTCGGGATTGTGCATCCCCGGCTCGCCGAACCACCGCGCCGGCGCGGCGACGCGTTTCTGTGGCGACGGGTTCAGCCAGGCCGCCCACCAGGAAAACGACGAATTGGCGATCACGTGGTGATTGCACAGCGACATCAGGCGCATATCCTCGAAATCGCGCTCGGGCCCGTTGTGATCGACAATCACCTTGTCGCAGGGCAGTTGCAGGTTGTCCCGCGCCCAGCCGGGATCGTCGGAAAACACGAAGACGGTGGGGGTGCCTGAAACGCCCTCCAGTATCCGGGCCAGCGCGGTGTCGTAATAGCTCTGGTCGCATAGCACATGCGCCTTCAGCGCCACGTAATCGCCGCGCCGCACATGCAGCGAGATCGCCGTTGCCGCGCCGATCCGCGCCGCCATCTCGGCATTTTGCGCGTCTGAGAACGCCGGAAAGGTGAAATCGGCGCGCAGTGCCGCGCGGGAATCGTGGAAATAACGCTCGGACTGCCAATAGCCGTGCAGATAGCTGCCATCGCCCCAGTTCTCGATCTCCGGGTTATAGCCCAGCCCGCGCTCGCGCCGCAGAACCGGGGGGCGCCGCAGATAGCGCCACATCGCATAGCGCAGCGGCGCCGCCTCGCGCGCTGGTGGTAGCTCCTCGGGCTCGGCCAGCGGCAGGTCGAACACCCGGGTCAGCACCCCTTCGCCACGATGCAGGGCGGTGCGCGCATCGATTGCCACCGGCAGATCCCGCCGCAATGCCAGGGCCCGGGCCGTGGCATATTGGAACATCTGGTTGCCAAGGCGGCCATGCAAGCGGGCGATGATCATGGCACCGGATATAGGATCAATCCCGCGCCCGCGCCAGCCGCACTTGACGCAGGCGCTTCCGGCTCCTATCTGGGCGTCGGGTTCGGGTTCCCCGCCGCTCGCAAGCCTCGGCTCTGGTGAAACCCGCGACAGCACATCTTTTGCCCTTTCCGGCATGTGCGATGGCAGGCAATGCGGGCCCCTCCGAGTGAAGTCGCCATGCCTTGTGAAAAGGAGGCAAGAGGATGCGCAAACCCTCTTCCAACACCCGTATCGACCGGTTCAAGGCGCAGGCCCGGCAGCTGCGTACCGAGCTGGCCGGCAAAGGCCGCGCGATCGGCCATGGCGAAGCGCTGGAGATCATTGCGCGGCAAAACGGTGCGCGCGACTGGAACACGCTCAGGGCGCTGGCCGCCCGGCCCGGCAACAACCGGCCGCTGTCGGTGGGCGACCGGGTCACCGGCCGCTATCTGGGCCAGCCCTTTACCGGCTATGTCCATGGTCTCAGCCATAGCGCGCAGTCCGATTATCAGCGTATCACGCTGCAATTCGACACGCCGGTCGACGTGGTCAGCTTTGACAGCTTCTCGTCCTTCCGGCAGCGGGTCAGCGGCGTGATCGATGCCACCGGTCAGTCGCTCTATCGCACTTCGAACGGCGAGCCGCAGATCGTGGTGGAACACGCGGGACTGTAACCCGCCGTTGCCCGGCGCGTTCCCAAACCCGGCCAACCTGGTTGCAGGCTGGCCGGGTTTGCGGCGTTTGCCGCCGCGCCAGCGCCAGAGATGGGCTTTGAAAAGCCATAGATCCCCTCTGCCCCTATGTGGCTGCCGGGCAGTGTAACCCAATCTTCAAGAATCCGACATCCAGCCGTGATCCGGGCGGCTTTAGTCTCCCCGCCCGTGGGGGAGCCTCTGCTCCGCAAAATTGACCGATTCCATCTCGATCCCGGCCGTTTGGGCCGCGGGGCGATGGTGCTGCTTGGTGCCGCGGATTTGCGGCGGTTTGACAAAGGATGACTATTATGGCTTTCAAATTGCAGGTTCTTCATGCCTCGGATCTCGAAGGCGGACTGGACGCCATCGAGAATGCGCCGAATTTCGCGGCGATCGTCGACGCGCTGGAAGCCGATTCCGCCACCGGCGGTTTTGCCTCGGTCCTGCTGTCCTCGGGCGACAATTACATTCCCGGCCCCTTCTTCAATGCCGGCGGTGATTTCGGCTTGGCCAATACCTATGAAGGATTTTATAACCAGCTGTTCGGCCTGATCGACGTGTCGGGCCTGGACGCCGCCGCCGATCTGAACGGAGATGGCTTTTTCGACAATGACGAAATCGAGGCCCAGATCACCGCGGGCTCGTTGACCTTCGACGCGGTCTATACCACCGATGTCAACGGCGACGGCCAAAAGGACTATTTCGAAGAGATCGATACCGAATCCGGCCGCCTGGACATTGCCATCATGAATGCGCTGGGCTTCGATGCCAGCGCGCTGGGCAATCACGAATTCGACGCCGGCACCGACATCCTAGAAAACATCATCAATTACGACAGCGAAGAGGGCAACGCGCTGTCGACCGGCCGCTATGGCAATGTCAACTACCTGCAGGAAGTCGACACGCCCGGCGTGCAATTTCCCTATCTCTCGGCCAATCTCGATTTTTCGATGGATTTCGACGTCGGCGCGTTGTTCACCGATGCGATCCTGGGCAATGAAAGCTTTGCCTCGGACCTGCTGAGCGCCCGCGAGAACCCGGCCGATCCGTCCGCTACCGCCCCCGATTCCAATGATGCTAAGGTCGCGCCCGCCACCGTCCTCACCCGCGATGGCGAACAGATCGGCGTCGTTGGCGCCACCACCCAGCTGGTGTCGCAAATCTCTTCCACCGGCACCATCCAGGATCAGACCAGCCCGAATGTCGCGGATATGGCAGCGCTGGCGGCGCTGTTGCAGCCAATCATCGACGACGTGCTGGACGGTGCAGACAATGTTGCCGGCACCGGCGATGACGTGAACAAGGTGATCATCGTCAGCCATCTGCAGCAATTCGCGCTGGAACAGGAACTGGCCGGGCTGCTGCGCGGCGTCGATATCATCCTGGCCGGCGGGTCCGACACCATCTCGGCCGATGACCAGGACAGGCTGCGCGCGGGCGATACCGCCGAACAACCCTATCCCGCGATCGTCAATGATCTGGACGGCAACCCCACCGCGATTGTTTCGACGGATGGAGAATATTCCTATGTCGGCCGCCTGGTGGTGGAATTCGACGACAGCGGCGTAATTGACCCGGCTTCGATCGACGCGGCGGTTTCCGGCGCCTATGCAACCGATGACGCCGGTGTTCTGGCCGTGACCGGTGCGGCGACCCTGGACGCGGCCATCGCCGCCTCGGACAAGGCCGCGACGGTCGCCGGGCTGACCGGTGAAGTCACCGCCGTGGTCACCGCGCTGGACGGCGATATCGCCGGCGAGGCCAGCGTCTATCTGAACGGCGACCGCGACTCGGTCCGCACCGAAGAGACCAATTTCGGCAACCTGACCGCCGATGCCAACCTGGTCGCGGCGCAGGCCGTCGACTCGGCGGTCGTGGTGTCGATCAAGAATGGCGGCGGCATCCGCGCCGGGATCGGCCAGGTGATCGACAATGGCGATGGCACGGTGACCTCGCTGCCGACCGCCGCCAATGACCTGTCGGGCAAGGAAGCCGGCGAGATTTCCGAGCTCGATATCGACAACGCGCTGCGCTTCGACAACCAGTTGACCATCGTCGAACTGTCCACTGCCGATCTGCTGGCAGTGCTGGAACATGGCGTCGCTGCCACCGAAGCGGGCGCAACCCCGGGCCAGTTCCCGCAGGTGGGCGGCCTGCGCTTTTCCTTCGATCCCGACCAGCCCGCCGGATCGCGGGTGCAAAGCGTTGCGCTGATCGACGAGAACGGCATACAGACCGAGCTGCTGGTCAATAACGGCATGGTTGTTGCCGGCGCGCCGGACGTGATCAAGGTGGTCACGCTGAACTTCCTGGCCGATGGCGGCGACGGCTATCCCTTCGCGGCATTGGCCGAGAACCGTGTCGACACCGGACTGGGCGAGCAGGCGGCGCTGTCGGACTACCTGTCCGCCAATTTCCCCAAGGACGGCACCGCCGCCTTCGACATTGCCGATACCTCGGCGGCCGCCGATACCCGCATCCAGAACCTGTCGCTGCGCGCCGATACCATCGGTGCCCCCGAAGCGACCGAGGACCTGGCCGTCACGGTCTATGCCGAATTTGTCGGTGAGGGCGGCGAGGCGGCGTCGGAAGTGGTGGCGCATGAAAACGGCGAGCTGTTCGTCACCAATGGCGAACTGGGGCGCATCGATGTCTTCGACATTCCTGCCCCCGACGCCACCGTCAATCCGGACGCGGTGCGCAGCATCGACCTGACCGGGCTGGACGGGTACGACGGTGTGCAATCTGTCGCGGTCAAGAATGGTGTGGTCGCCGCCGCCATCGCGCGCAGCTCGATGACAACCGAGGTGTTCGGCACCGAGGTCGAACTGTCGCAGCCCGGCTTCGTCGCCTTCTTCGATGCCGCCACCGGCGACCTGCTCAGCCGGGTCGATGTTGGCAACCTGCCCGACCAGATGACCTTCAGCGATGACGGCACCACATTGCTGGTGGCCGGCGAGGGCGAAAAGAACGCCGACAGCGATCATGGCAATGACCCGCTGGGCACCGTGGCGATCATCGATGTGACCGATGCAACCGCGCCGGTGGTGAACCTGATCGACTTTACCGCGCTGAATGGCCTGGAAGATGCCGCGCGTGCGGCGGGTATCCGCATCGCGCCGGGCGCCAGCCTGGCCGCGGATCTCGAGCCGGAATACACCGCGATCAGCCCCGACGGCACCACCGCCTTCGTTTCGCTGCAGGAAAACAACGCGATCGCCAAGATTGACCTGGCCACGCAGACGGTGAGCGACATCTTCTCGCTCGGCACCGTCGACTTTTCCAGCGAAAGCGCGCTGGATGCCGATGACAACGGCCTGATCGACATCCGCAATTTCGACAACTTGGCCGGTCTGCGGATGGCCGATGCGATCGCCAGTTTCGAAGTTGGCGGCAAAACCTATGTCGCCACTGCCAACGAGGGCGACAGCCGCGATTTCGACACCGATCGCGTCGAGGACCTGTACGAAGACGGCCTGCTGGACCCGTCCATCGACATCACCGGCCTGGAGCGGCTGGAAGTCTCGACCGTCGATGGCGATATTGATGGCGACGGCGATATCGACGTGCTGCACACGCTGTCGTCGCGGTCGTTCTCGATCTACGATGCGGATGGAACCCTGGTGTTCGACTCCGGTGCCCAGTTTGAACAGATCATCGCCAATATCGCGCCCGACCGCTTCAACGATGACGACGGTGGCGACAGCGAGAACCGGTCGGATGCCAAGGGCCCCGAGCCCGAGGCGATTGCCGTGGGCGAGGTCGGTGGCTCGACCTATGCCTTTGTCGGGCTGGAGCGCGACAGCGGCATCATGGTCTATGACGTGACCTATCCGGCCGCAGCCGAGTTCGTGACCTATATCGCGCCGGCCTTCGTCGACAGCACGCCCGAGGGCGAGGTGGCGCGCCATGGACCCGAGGTGATCAGCTTTATCGCTCCCGAAGCCAGCCAGTCGGGCAAGGCGCAAATCGCCGTGTCTTACGAAATTTCCGGTACCACGGTGGTGTATGATCTGGAGGCCTTGACGCCGCGCGTCACCATCCCGGAAATCCAGGGGGCGGGGCATGTCTCGGCCTTCGACGGGCAAGAGGTGCGCACCAGCGGCATCGTCACCGCCGTGTCGTCGACCGGCTATTACCTGCAGGACGCGCTGGGCGATGGCGATGACGCCACCTCGGACGGCATTTTTGTCTACACCGGCTTTGGCAATACCGGCGCCATTGCGGTGGGCGACGAAGTGGCGCTGCGTGGCACGGTATCGGAATATATCCCGGGCGGTGCCGCGACGGGCAACCTGTCGACCACGCAAATTTCACCCAGCGAACCGGGCACGATCCTGTCCAGCGGCAATGCGCTGCCGGCGGCCACCGTGCTGAGCGCGGCCGGGCGGCAGGCGCCGGACGATATCGTGATCTCGGAGGATGAACTGCCGGTGAACCTGCAGGAGGAACCTGGCACCTTCGACCCCGCGCAGGACGGCATCGATTTCTACGAAAGCCTGGAAGGCATGCGCGTTACCGTCGATGCGCCGGTGGCGATTTCGGCCACCAACCGCTTTGACGAAACCTGGGTGCTGCCCGATGCCGGGGCCGGGTTCGACCTGAACGGCCGCGGCGGGCTGAACATCAATGCTGATGCCGATGGGTATGGCGACCTGAACCCGGAACGCATCCAACTGCAGTATTCCAACCTGCTGCCCGATGCCTTCACCGCGCCGGCGCTGGTGCTGGGCGATCAGCTTTCGGATGTGACCGGGGTGGTCGACTATGCATTTGGCAACTTCGAAATCCGGGTGACCGACAGCTTTGCCGTCGAAACCGCCAGCCCGCTGACCGCGGAAACCACCACCATCCGCAACGGCGTGAACGACCTGACCGTCGCCACCTATAACGTGCTGAACGTCACCTCGGCCCCGGCCGATGGCGATGCGGCGCAGATCGCGGCGCTGGGCGCGCAGATTGCCGTCAATCTCGGGGCGCCGGATATCCTGTCGCTGCAGGAAATCCAGGACAATTCCGGTGTTGCCGATGATGGCACGCTGTCGGCCGACGAAACGCTGCAGGCAATTGTCGATGCGGTCATCGCGGCAGGCGGCCCGGCCTATTCCTTTGCCAGCGCGGTGGTCGATGTGGATGGCGAAAACGGCGGTGTGCCGGGGGGCAATATCCGCAATGCCTTCCTGTATCGCAGCGACCGTGTCGATCTGAAAGAGACCGTCACGCTGGAAAGCGATGTGCTGGCAGATATGGGTGTCACCGATCCCGACGCCTTCGACGGCACCCGCGATCCGCTGCTGGGCGTGTTCGAATTCAACGGCCAGGAGGTCACCCTGATCAACAACCATCTCAGCTCGCGCTTTGGTTCCACGCCGATTTTCGGAGGGCCGCAGCCCTTCGTTCAGGCCGGCGAGGACCTGCGCGAGGCGCAGACCAAGGCGCTGAACGAGGTGGTCGACGCGTTGCTGGCAACCGACCCGGATGCCCGGATTGCGGTGATGGGGGACCTCAACACCTTTGAATTCACCGACGAACTGACCGAGGATCTGCCGGGCACCGGAAGCGAGAAGGTGCTGACCAACCTGATCGGGCTGGTGGATCAGGATGACGCCTATAGCTATGTCTTCGACGGCAACGCGCAGGCGCTGGACCACATCTTTGTCTCTGACGAATTGCTGGATATGGCGCAGGTCGATTACGTCCACGTCAACAACGACTTCCCCAGCTTTGTGTCCGATCACGAGCCGATTGTCGCCCGCTTTGTCATCAAGCCGAACGGCCTGGACCTGACCGGCACGACCGGGCGCGACGTCCTGCAGGGGATGAGCGGTGACGACCAGCTTGCCGGTAAGGGCGGCCGGGACAAGCTGATCGGCTATATGGGCGACGACGAACTGTTCGGGGGCGCGGGTCGCGACCGCCTGATCGGCGGCAAGGACGACGATCTGCTGGTCGGCGGCAAAGGTCGGGACGTGCTGAAAGGCGGCCAGGGGGATGACAAGATGTGGGGCGGTCAAGGGCTCGATACCTTCATCTTCAAGGGCGAGTTCGGCAGTGACAGGCTGCTGGATTTCGACGTCGAGAAGGACCTGATCCTGTTTGTCGACGCATCCGCTTCGGATGTGACCCTGCGCGAAAACGTACTGGGCACCCGGGTTGTGGTCGATGGAGGCCAGACCGAGGGCAAATTGTTCCTGGTCGGGCAGTTTGACCTCCACGCCGATGACTTCATCTTTGTCTGAGCACTGACAACAATTCCAAGACGCGGGGGCGCCGGGTACCGGCGCCCCCGCTTTGTTGGGCTCGGCCTTGCGGGATATCACGGTTGCTTTGGCCGGAAGCGGACCGATATGTCTGAGCAATCACATCGCCACCGGACTGCCCGCATGTACCGACTCCCGCGCCTCTGCCTGGCGTTGATCACCGCTTTTGCCGCCACATCGGCAGCCTGGGCCGGTGAGATCACGGTCTTTGCCGCCGCCAGCCTGAAAGACGCGCTGGACGACATTGCCGCCACCTATCAGGCGCAGACCGGCGACACCGTGCGCGTCTCGCTGGCCGGCTCCTCGACCCTGGCGCGGCAGATCGAGCAGGGCGCGCCGGCGGATATCTTCATCTCGGCCCATCCCGGCTGGATGGACCGGCTGGAGCAGGCCGGGCTGATCGCGCCGGACAGCCGGGTGGACCTGCTGGGCAATGCGCTGGTGCTGATCGCCCATGGGCACAGGGCGCCGCCGCTGCGGATCGGTCCGGACATGGCGCTGGCCATGCGGCTGGGCGAGGGACGGCTGGCGATGGCGCTGGTCGATGCGGTGCCGGCGGGCATCTACGGCAAGGCGGCGCTGGAGCATCTGGGCCAGTGGCCGGCGGTGGCGGATCGGGTGGTGCAGGCCGAGAACGTGCGCGCGGCGCTGGCGCTGGTTTCGCTGGGCGAGGCGCCGTTTGGCATCGTCTATCGCAGCGATGCGGTGGCCGATGCGGCGGTGACGGTGGTGGGCACCTTCCCGGCAGAGAGCCACCCGCCGATCATCTATCCCGCCGCCGCAGTCGCAGACAGGGACAATCCGCTGAACCGCGCCTTCCTCGCCTATCTGCGCGGCGACGCGGCGGGCGCGGCGTTTCAGCGGCACGGCTTCGACCTGCTGGACTAGCGGCCGGGCGACAGGATCGCTCCGGGCAGAGAGCTGCGGCCACGGCACGGGGCCCGTTCCGGTGATTGACTTTCACTCGCCCTGAACAGAGCATCGACACAGAACCACGAGGCCCTGCAATGACGCGCTCCCCCGAAAGCCCGCTGCGCCCGACGTCCTATATCCGCGCGCTGCCGCTGCGCGGGCGCGTCGCCCGGCCTCAGCCCAAGGGGCTGCCGGTGATCAACCTCGGCTTTAACGAGCTGCCCTTTGGCCCGTCGCCGAAAGTGGCCGCCGCCATCGCCGATGCAGGCAATTCTGCCAACCGCTATGGCGCACCCGGCTGCGATGCCCTGCGCGAGGCGCTGGGCGCCGCCAACGGGCTGGATCCCGACACGCTGATCTGCGGCAACGGCTCGGAGGAACTTCTGGATGTGATCGGCCGCAATTTCGCCCGGCCGGGGGACGAGATCCTGATTTCTCAATTCGGCTATATCCAGTT
This sequence comes from Pseudooceanicola lipolyticus, assembly GCF_002786325.1. GTDB lineage: Bacteria > Pseudomonadota > Alphaproteobacteria > Rhodobacterales > Rhodobacteraceae > Pseudooceanicola_C > Pseudooceanicola_C lipolyticus. Next base: position 23,258 of record NZ_PGTB01000034.1, read on the forward strand.
CGTGCTGGCCGCGCATCGCCTGGGCGCGACGCTGGTCAAGGCACCCGAGCGGGCTTTCACCACCGATATCGACGCGCTGCTGGCGGCGATCACCCCACGCACGCGGCTGATCTTCCTGGCCAATCCCAACAACCCGACCGGAACGGTTCTGCCGGTGGACGAACTGGCGCGGCTGGCCCGGGGTGTCCCCGGCGACGTGGTTCTGGTGCTGGACCTGGCCTATGGCGAATTCACCGGGTTCGACTATGTCGCGGCGGTGCATGATCTGGCCAGGGGCTTTGAAAACGTCATCGTCACCCGCACCTTTTCCAAGGCCTATGGGCTGGCCGGGCTGCGCGCAGGCTGGGCCCAGGTGCCGGCCTGGATGCTGCCCGGATTTTACATCGCGCGCGGCATGGGCAGCGTGAACCATATGGCCCAGGCCGCGGCGCTGGCGGCGCTGGAGGATATCGAGGTGGTGCGCGAACGGGTGGCCGTGATCCTGTCCGAGCGCCGGCGCGTGGCAGAGCGGCTGGCGGCGCTGGGCCTGTCCTGCTGCCCCAGCGGCACCAATTTTCTGATGGCGCGCATCGACGGCGCCGGGCCCGAGGTGACCGAGGCGCTGGTGGAATACCTGTTCGATGCCGGTGGATTGGTGGTCAACCGCACCCGCGAGGCCGGGCTGGAACAGTTTTTCCGGTTCTCGCTGGGCCTGCCCGCGCAGAATGATCTGCTGCTGGACTGCACCGCCCGGTTTCAGCAGGCGCGGCCGGTGTGACGCGGCGCGGTTACGCCGCCTCCAGCATCCCGATCGCTTCGGCGCAGGTCATCTGGTAGGTCACCCCGCTGAGCGAGGTCAGCGTCGCCTCATGCACCGCCTGCAAGAAGGCGGCGCTGCCATCGCTCAGCAAGGCGGTTTCGAAATTGCGCAGATGCGCATCGCGCAGGGTGGTGGCCACCGCGCCATTGGTGACGAGCCCGGCCAGGATCAGATGGCTGATCCCCAGCGCGTTCAACAAATATTCCAGCCGGGTCTGGTAAAAGGCCGAATAGGTCACCCGTTCGATGGTGTAATCCGCCGGTGGCAGCGCGTCGACCAGCGCATGGCCAAAGCTTCCGGGGGCAAAATCGCCCCGCGCCAGGAACGGCCGGAGATTGCGTAGAAACGGGCTGATCAATGGCTCGCCATCCGGGCGCGGCACCAGGGTAAACTGGACTGAGATATGGGTGCCGCCCTTCTGCCGCAGGGCGTCGATCACCGGCCGGATCCGTTCCGGCAGCGCGGTGAAGGCATCGATCGCATACCCGGCCCTGCGATAGGCCCCATCGGGGTGAAGATAATCGTTTTGCAGATCGATGGTAAGGATCGCGGTGCGCTCCGGATCTATACCTGCCATGCATCGGCCCCTCGAAAAATAAATAAACTATTCCCGAAATGGTCTATCCGGCCCGACCCGCCCGGTTCAATCCGGATTGTTGCCCAGGCGGGCTCAATAAATAAAGAATCAGGCAAATGTGCTTCGGGTTGCAACAATTATATCGGATTCGCGCCTCACCCCTGCGATCTGACCTCGGCAATAGACCACCGCGTTCGCGCCATCAGACATCGCGACATGGCCTTTATCGGATTTCTTGACAAAGCCATAGCGCGGCCGGGTCCCAGGAAAAACCACTGCAAAGCCCTACCCCAGCAGGCGGCGCGCGGCGTCGAGATCGCGCGCCTCCATCGCGGCCAGGAAGGTCAGCAGGTTGTCCTTCGGGTAGGGCCGGGCCGGGGCGGGCGCCTGGGGCTGACTGCCACGCCGGGACCGCCACGCCCGGCAAGATCCGCGCTTGAATGCTGGTGCGGGGGTCAGTCCCGCGGCGGCGTCACCAGGCCGGTCTGCACCGCCGGCCGCGCGGTGAAGCGTTCCAGCCAGGCCAGCGTGTTGGGGCTGTTGGTCAGGCCGACCACCTCGGTCGCGCCGTAGAAGTTCAGCGCCCGGATCCAGGGGGCCAGCGCCATGTCGGCAATCGAATAGGGGCCGGCAATCCAGTCCTGTCCGTCCAGCTGTTTCTCCACCACCGCCAGCAGCCGCTTGGCCTCGTTGATATAGCGTTCGCGCGGGCGCGGATCCTCGATCTCGCTGCCGGCAAATTTATAGAAATAGCCCAACTGGCCAAACATCGGGCCGACACCGCCCATCTGGAACATCAGCCACTGGATAATATGGGCGCGTTGGCGGGCGGAATCGCCGAGGAACTTGCCGGATTTCTCCGCCAGGTAGATCAGGATCGCACCGCTTTCGAACAGGCCCAGCGGTTCGCCCTCCGGGCCGTCGGGATCGATGATCGCCGGGATCTTGTTATTGGGGTTCAGCGACAGGAATTCCGGGCTTTTGACATCGGCATCGGCCAGCGTCACCTTATGCGCCTCATAAGGCAGGCCCATTTCCTCCAGCGCGATGGAAACTTTTACTCCATTCGGCGTGGGAAACGAATAGAGTTGGATCAGCCCGGGATGTTTCGCGGGCCATTTCTGAGCGATGGGGAACTGGCTGAGATCGGTCATCTGGGGCTCCGTCGATATGGTTGGGGGAAAAGGTAAGAAGTTTTCCCCTGGGATACAGGTGCGGTTAGGTGCGGAGTCGCAGCCATCCCTGTGGAGCTGCGAACAGAGATCAGGGGCCGGGCCGGAACGAGGAAGTTAGAATGATTCAGGAATTCAAGGACTTTATCGCCAAGGGCAATGTCATGGACATGGCCGTCGGCATTATCATCGGTGCGGCCTTTACTGCCATCGTGTCGTCGCTGGTGGACGACCTGATCAACCCGATCATCGGGCTGTTCACGGGCGGCGTCGATTTCACCAACAATTATGTCGTCCTCTCTGGCGAGGTGCCCGCCGGTGCCAGCCTCGAGGCGGCGCGGGAAGCCGGCGCCTCGGTCTTTGCCTATGGTGCCTTCCTGATGGCGGTGATCAATTTCCTGATCATCGCCTGGGTGGTGTTCCTGCTGGTCAAGATGGTCAACCGGGTGAAGGCGGCAGCGGAAAAACCGCAGGAAGTGGCGCCTGAGGTCGACACTGGCCCCTCGGAAAAGGACATCCTGATCGAAATCCGCGATGCGCTGAAGCAATCCTAGTCGCGGGGCCTCGCCCTGCGGAGGCCCTGCGCGGGCCCGCCCCACCGGGGCGGGCCCGTTGTTTCATTCCCCGTAGGGCACCCAGATCGTCTTGATCTCGGTGGCCTGGGCCAGCCATTCGCCGCTGTCATTGACCGCCCAGTCGCGGGCGCGGCGGTAATTCACCCAGGTGCGTTTGAGATTGCCGGCCGAGGCGCCTTCGATCTCGGCCGAGAGGTCGGTCGAGGAAAACGACCAGACCGCGTCCACATCCAGATGCGCCGCCAGCACCGGGGCCAGTTCGGCATGGCTGCCGGTTAGGATATTGACCACGCCACCGGGCAGGTCCGAGGTGTCGAGCACCTGGTAGAAATCGGTGGCCGCCAGCGGGAACGGCTCGGAGGCCACGGCAACCACCCGGTTGCCCATGGCGATCGCCGGCGCGATCACCGAAACCAGCCCCAGCAGCGGCGCCTCGTCGGGGCAGAGCGCGCCGATCACCCCCACCGGTTCCTTCATCGCCAGGGCGACGCCGCGCAGCGGCACGCCCTTGACCTGGCCATCATATTTATCGGCCCAGGCCGCATAGGTGAACAGCCGCTGGATCGCCGCCGCGACCTCCTTGTCGCCCTGCCTGCCGCCCTGCATCGCGTCGAGCCGCCGGGCGAATTCCGGCGCACGGGCCGACAGGTTCTCGGCGATGTAATAGAGGATCTGTGCCCGCATGTGGCCGGTTGTCTTGGCCCAGCCCGCCGCCGCCTGCGCCGCCTCGACCGCGTTGCGGATATCCTTGCGGTTGCCCACCCCGACCTGGCCCAGCAGGGCACCGGATTTGCCCCAGACCGGGCGGGAATAGCCGCCATCGGGCCGCGCCTGCTTGCCGCCGATATACAGCTTGGCGGTGCGGTCGAGGGGATCGGCGGGGCCACCGCTGCCGCTCAGCGGCGCGATCGGCGGTAGCGGCCGGGTCTTCGTCACCGGCCGCGTATAGGCGGCCAGCCCCTCCCAGCCGCCTTCGCGGCCGAATCCGGACTCGCGCACCCCGCCAAACCCGGCGGCGGCGTCGAACAGGTTGGTGGCATTGACCCAGACCACGCCGGCGGCCAGTTTCGGTGCGATGTCCAGCGCCAGGTTGACATTCTCGGTCCAGACCGTCGCCGCCAGCCCATAGCGGCTGTTATTGGCCAGCTGCACCGCCTCGGCCGGGGTGCGGAAGGTGCAGGACACCAGAACCGGGCCGAAGATCTCTTCCTGCATCAGCCGGTCCGACGGCGCCATGCCGGTGATCAGCGTTGGGGGATAGAAACAGCCGGTCTCGGGCAGGCCGACCTCGGCGCGATAGGTTTCGCCGGCGGAATTTTCCGCAACCATCGCGCCAATCGCCTGCAGCTGAACCGGATCCACCACCGCGCCGATATCGATACATTTGTCCAGCGGATCGCCAACCCTGAGCTTGTCCATGCGGGCGCGCAGGCGGCTATAGAAGGTTTCGGCAATCCCCTCCTGCACCAGCAGCCGCGAGCCGGCGCAGCAGACCTGCCCCTGGTTGAACCAGATCGCGTCCACCAGCCCCTCGATGGCGCTGTCCAGGTCAGCATCGTCGAAGACGATATAGGGCGACTTGCCACCCAGCTCCAACGTCAGCGCCTTGCCGGTTCCCGCCGTCGCCGCGCGGATCCGGCGCCCCACCTCGGTGGAGCCGGTAAAGGCGATCTTGTCGACTTCGGCGCCGACGATCATCTCGCCCACCGCGCCATCGCCGGTGACGATGTTCACCACGCCCTTCGGCAGCCCGGCCTGGCGGCAGAGATCGGCAAACAGCAGCGCCGTGAGCGAGGTATATTCGGCCGGTTTCAGCACCACGGTGTTGCCCATGGCCAGGGCCGGGGCGATTTTCCAGGCCAGCATCAGCAGCGGGAAATTCCACGGGATGATCTGCCCGCAGACCCCCAGCGCCGCACGGCCCGGCAGCGCCTCCTCCATCAGCTGCGCCATGCCGGCATGGTAATAGAAATGCCGCTGCGCCAGCGGCACGTCGATATCCCGGCTTTCGCGGATCGGCTTGCCGTTATCGAGCGTTTCCAGCACCGCCAGCAGCCGCGCATGTTTCTGCAGCAGCCGCGCGATGGCATAGAGATGGCGCGCGCGCCCCGGTCCACCCAGCCGGGCCCAGGCCGGCTGTGCCTTGCGGGCGGCGGCGACCGCGGCGTCGACATCGGCCTGCGTCGCCTGGCTCACGGTTGCCAGCACCTCGCCGGTGGCCGGGTTGCGGCTGTCGAAGCCTTTGCCGGGCGCGGTGAAGGCGCCATCGATGAACTGGCCGAACCTGCTGCCCTGGTCCACCAACCAGGCCAGCGCCTCGGCCGCGCTTTCCGGCGCCGGGCCATAGTCCATGCTGTCGAAAATCTCTTTCACGTTCATGGCTTCTTCTCTTGTCGAATGCTTCAACTGCCGGCTCGCCCCGCCGGCGCCGGCTCGGAAGGTCGCCGCGCGCTTATGCCCGCCGCTGCGGGATTTTTCGAAAACTCCGGCTCATCCCAGCGCATGGCGGTATCCGGCCGAATAGGCACCGGTTACGTGGTGCTCCAGCTGCCGTTCGATATCGCCCAGCAGCGACGAGGCGCCAAAGCGGAACAGGTCGGGCCTGAGCCAGCGATCGCCCAGTTCGTCCTTGATCAGTGCCAGATAGGTGAGCGCATCCTTGGCCTTGGAAATCCCGCCCGCCGGCTTGTAGCCGACGCGATAGCCGCTGCGCGCGTGATAGGCGCGGATCGCCCGCAGCATCACCAAGGTAACGGGCAGGGTGGCGTTGACGCTTTCCTTGCCGGTCGAGGTCTTGATGAAATCGGCCCCCGCCATCATGCAGACCAGCGAGGCGCGGGCGACATTGCGCAGGGTGCCCAGCTCGCCAGTGGCCAGGATCGCTTTGACATGGGCGTCGCCGCAGGCCTCGCGAAAGGCGCGCATCTCGTCATAAAGCGCCTGCCAGTCGCCCGACAGCACGTGCCGGCGCGAGATCACGATGTCGATCTCGGCCGCCCCCGCCTTGACGCTTTCGCCGATCTCGGCCACCCGCAGGCGGAACGGCGACAGTCCGGCGGGAAACCCGGTGGAGACCGCGGCCACCGGGATGCCCGAGCCCTGCAGCGCCGCCACTGCCGGTGCCACCATGTCGTGATAGACGCAGACGGCGCCGACGGTCAAACCCGGCAGCCCCAGCGCTTCCAGCAGGTCGGCGCGCACCGGCTGGCGCGCCTTGGCGCACAGCCGCTGCACCCGCGCGACGGTGTCGTCGCCGGCCAGCGTGGTCAGGTCGATGCAGGACACGGCGCGGCACAGCCAGGCCGCCTGATAGGCTTTCTTGACCGAGCGTCGCCCCGGCAGGGTAGCGGCGCGGCGTTCGATGGCGGATGTATTGGCCTGAACCGCCCGCACCCAGTCCAGGTCCAGCGCCATGCCCGGATTGCGCGCCTCGGTGACCTGCGGCAGATGGGCCAGGCGTTCGGCAGTCCCGGTTTCCATGATCGCTCCTCCGCGTGATCAGGGCGGCAGGGTGGCATGTGCCCACCCGCTTGGCAAGACGCGGACCGCCCGATCTTTCGCCATGCATCGCCGCCATCTGTCGATCTGCGGCCAAAGCGTCGCGGCAGGCCTTGCGGCGGCGGCAAATTCATGGCCAACCTCCGCGCAATTGAAATGCCAGGGAGCGCCCGATGAAAGACGACAATTTCCTCAAGGAGAACAATGCCCGCCAGCTCTGGCATCCGATGGGGCATCCGGGGCAGCTGCAGGCCAATACACCGGTGATCGTCACCAAGGCCGAGGGGTCCACCCTCGAGGATATCGACGGCACCCGCCGCATCGACGCGGCCGGCGGGTTGTGGTGCGCCAATCTCGGCTATTCGAATGACGTGGTGAAAGAGGCGATCGCCAAGCAGCTTTACGACCTGCCCTATTATTCCGCCTTCGCCGGCACCACCAACCCGATGGCGATCGAGGCTGCCTATATGGTGCGCGACTTCTTCGCCGAAGACGGCATCGGCCGGGTGTTCTTTACCTCCGGCGGTTCGGATTCGGTGGAAACCTGCCTGCGGCTGGCGCGGCAATATCACCGCATCAAGGGCGCCCCGGCCCGCACCAAGTTCCTCAGCCTGAAAAAGGGCTATCACGGCACCCATTTCGGCGGCGCCTCGGTCAATGGCAACAACCGCTTTCGCATCGGCTACGAGCCGTTGCTGGCCGGCTGTTTCCACCTGCCCAGCCCTTATTCCTATCGCAACCCCTTCGACGAGAGCGATCCCGAGAAGCTGGCGCAGAAGATCGCCGCCGTCATGGAGGACGAAATCGCCTTCCAGGGCGCCGAGACCATCGCTGCCTTCATCATGGAACCGATCCTGGGCGCGGGTGGCGTGATCGTCCCGCACGAGACCTTCATGCCGCTGATGCGCGAGATCTGTGACCGCCACGGCATCCTGATGATCGCCGACGAGGTGATCTGCGGCTTTGGCCGCACCGGCGCCTGGAGCGGCTCGCGCCTGTGGGGGGTTAAGCCCGACCTGATGAGCGTGGCCAAGGGCATCACCTCGGCCTATTTCCCGGTCGGCGCCGCGCTGATCAGCGAGGCGGTGGCCGAAGTGTTCGAAACCGCGGGCCCCGACGGCAATATCTTCCACGGCTATACCTATTCGGCCCACCCGGTCGGCGCGGCGGCAGTGGCGGCCTGCCTGTCCGAAACGCTGCGGCTGGACACCAAGACCAATGCCGCGGCGCGCGGTACCCAGATGTTCGAAGGGGTGCAGGCGCTGGCAGCGAAATACGACATCATCGGCGATGTGCGCGGCGGCCACGGGCTGATGACCGGGGTCGAGCTGGTGTCGGACCGGGCTACCAAGACGCCGCTGGATGCCGAAACCATGGGCCGGATCAACGCGGCGATCCTGGACAGCGGCACCATGGTGCGGATGCTGGGCAACACCGTTGCGATGTCGCCGCCGCTGGTGATCACCGAGGCCGAAGTGAACACCATTCTGGCTTCGCTGGATACCGCCCTCGCCTCGGTCTAGCGCCCAGCCGGGGTGGCGCATCATCCGGGTGGCAGAATCGCGTTGCCAATGCTAGGTCTTGGGGTATGTCTTACCCAAGCCCCAATATCAGCGATTCTCGCCCGGTCATTCGGCAGCTTGACGATGCCGCGATCAACCGGATCGCGGCTGGTGAAGTGGTGGAGCGCCCGGCCTCGGCGGTCAAGGAACTGGTGGAAAACGCCATCGACGCGGGCGCGGCGCGGATCACGGTGGAAATCGCCGATGGCGGCAAGACCTTGATCCGGGTCACCGATGATGGCTGCGGCATCGCGGCCGAAGATCTGCCGCTGGCGCTGGCCCGGCACGCGACCTCCAAGATCGACGGCTCGGACCTGCTGAACATCCACACCTTCGGCTTTCGCGGCGAAGCGCTGCCCTCGCTGGGCGCGGTAGGGCGGCTGACGCTGATCTCGCGGGTGCCGGGGGCCGAGGCGGCGCGCATCCGCGTCGCCGGCGGCCGGATCGAGCCGGTGAAACCCGCCGCCCTGCGCGCGGGCACGGTGGTGGAGCTGCGCGACATCTTCTTCGCCACGCCGGCGCGGCTGAAATTCATGCGCTCGGACCGCGCCGAGACGCAGGCGGTCACCGATGTGGTGAAACGGCTGGCCATGGCCGAGCCCGCGGTGGCCTTCACCCTGCGCGATGTCTCGGGCGGCGGCGAAGGCCGGGTGGTGTTCCGCGCCGATGCGGAAACCGGCGACCTGTTCGATGCGCTGCATGGCCGGCTGGGCGGCGTCCTGGGCCGCGACTTTGCCGAAAACGCCCTCAGGATCGATGCCAGCCGCGACGGTCTACGGCTGTTCGGCTATGCGGCGCTGCCGACCTTTTCGCGCGGGGCGACGGTGGCGCAGTATCTCTTTGTCAACGGCAGGCCGGTGCGCGACCGCACCCTGACCGGCGCGTTGCGGGCGGCCTATTTCGACCTGCTCAGCCGTGACCGGCACCCGGCGGCGGCACTGTTCATCGATTGCGACCCGCAGCTGGTCGACGTCAACGTGCACCCGGCCAAGTCCGAGGTGCGGTTCCGCGAGCCGGGCACCGCCCGCGGGCTGATCGTGTCGGCGCTGCGCCACGCGCTGGCCGAGG
>NZ_PGTB01000342.1 GCF_002786325.1 Pseudooceanicola lipolyticus
CTGGACGTGTCGATCAAGGCACAGGTGATCAACCTGATGCTCGACCTGCAGGAAGAGATGGGCCTGTCCTATCTCTTGGCCGGGTTGCAGGCGGCGGCGGTGGCGGCGATCTGCCTGGCCTTCGGCGCCCTGCTGTATTTGGCAACCGAGCGACGCCGCACCCTGGCCGAGGCCAACACCGTGCTGGAGGCGCGGGTCAGCGAACGCACCGCCGAACTGATCCAGGCCAATAGCCGGCTGCGCCGCGAGGTGCGCGAACGCCAGGAGGCCGAGGCGGCGCTGAAAAAGGCCCAGGCCGACCTGGTACAGGCCGCCAAGCTGAGCGCGCTGGGTCAGATGAGCGCTGGGATCAGCCACGAGTTGAACCAGCCGCTGATGGCGATCGGCTCGTTCGCCGAAAACGGGGCGCAGTTCCTGCAGCGCGGCCGCCCGGACACCGCCGCCGAGAACCTGACCCGCATTGCCGAACTGGCCCGCCGCATGGGCCGGATCATCCGCAACCTGCGCGCCTTTGCCCGCCAGGAAAGCGAGGCGCCGGTGAAGGTGGATATCGTCCAGGTGCTGGACGGGGTGCTGGAACTGGCCGGGCCGCGGATGCGGCAGGACGGCGTCCAGCTGGACTATGACCGCCCCTCCCACCCGGTCTGGGTGCTGGGTGGCGAGGTGCGGCTGGGCCAGGTGTTCCTGAACCTGGTTACCAACGCGCTGGACGCGATGGCGGCCAGCGAGCGGCGGGTGCTGGGGGTGGCGATCAGCGGCGGCGAGGCGCTGACCGTCGATATCCGCGACACCGGGCCCGGCATCGACGATCCGGGCAAGGTGTTCGACCCGTTCTATACCACCAAGGCGGTGGGCGCGGCCGAGGGCATGGGGCTGGGCCTGTCGATTTCCTATGGCATCGTACAAAGCTTTGGCGGCGATATCCGTGGCCGCAACCTGGCCGATGGCGCGGCGTTTTCGGTGCGGCTGGAACCCTGGCCCGAGGAGCAGGTGGCATGAGCGAGCCGGTGCTGGTGGTCGATGACGATGCCGCGGTGCGCGATGCGCTGGCGCAGACGCTGGACCTGGCCGGGCTGCGGCCGATCCCGGCGGGATCCTTCGTGGCCGCCAAGGACCACATCACCCGCGACTTTCCCGGCGTGGTGCTGTCCGATATCCGCATGCCCGGGCGTGACGGGTTTCACCTGCTGACCTATGCGCAAAAGATGGATGGCGAATTGCCGGTGGTGCTGCTGACCGGCGAGGGCGACATTCCGATGGCGGTGGCGGCGATGGAGCAGGGGGCTTTCGACTTCCTGGAAAAACCCTGTGCCCCCGGCGACCTGATGGCGGTGCTGCAACGTGCGCTGGCGGCGCGGCGCGCGGTGCTGGAGGCGCGCGCCGAAACCGCCCGCAGCGAGGCGG
>NZ_PGTB01000343.1 GCF_002786325.1 Pseudooceanicola lipolyticus
GAGCTATGCTGAAATCTGGGTGATGCGGCTTGATCACGCGGCGCGGTTTTCGGTGTCGTTCTCGGCGACACCGTCGGTGAATGTGACGCCTTCGATGACCAAAGGCAACTGGTTCGCGCCCTTCAGGCGGCGCCATGTTTTGGCGGCGGTCTGAACGAGCTTGAACACCATCAGCTTCGCTGTCGTTTGCGACAGCGCCCCCTTGGTTCGGACGGTCCTGTGCCGGACGGTGGCGAAGACGCTTTCGATTGGGTTGCCCGTGCGCAGGTGATCCCAATGGTCGGCCGGGAAGTCATAGAACGCCAGCAGCGCGTCGCGGTCTTTTGTCAGGCAGTTTACCGCCTTCTCGTATTTGATCCCATATTTCTCGGCGAAGATGTCCATGGCGGCCTTGGCCTTAGCGCGGGTCTCGGCCTGCCATATCTCGCGCAGGTCGGCCTTCACCGTCGGCTGCATCGATTTCGGGAACTTGTTCAGCACGTTGGCGATCTTGTGGACCCAACAGCGCTGATGACGCGTGCCGGGGAAGACCTCGTCGAGCGCCTTCCAGAACCCCATGGCCCCGTCTCCCACGGCGATCTCCGGCGGGACGGCAAGGCCGCGGGCCTTGATGTCGACCGGCAACTCGCGCCAACTCTGCGCGCTTTCCCGAACGCCGATCTGGAAGCCGACCAGTTCCTTCTTCCCTTCGGGCGTGGCGCCCAGAATGACCAGCATGCACTCGGCCTGCGGCTCCATCCGGGCCTGGAGGTAGACGCCGTCCGCCCAGATGTAGACATACCGCCGCGCCGAAAGATCACGGCGCTGCCAGCGGTCATGTTCCTGCTGCCATTCCCCGGTCAGGCGCGAGATTACGCCCGGCGACAGGTTTGGCGCCTCCGCCCCCAAGATCGCAGAGAGCGCCTCCCGGAAGTCGCCGGTGGAAATGCCGCGCAGGTAGAGGACTGGCAGCAGGGCATCGAGGCTGCGCGACCGCCGCGCCCATTTCGGCAGGATGGCGGAGCTGAACCGCACCTTCTCGTCAGCAGGTCCGGCCGCGCGGTCTCGCACCTTCGGGCGGCGCACATCAAGCGCGCCGATCCCGGTCTGGATGCTTCGCTCCGGCCCATACCCATGCCGGACGATACGCTGCCGGCCATCCGGCAGGACCTCTTCGGCATGCTGAGCGACGAAGGCGTCAGCCTCTGCCCGAAGTGCAGCGGCCAGCATCCGGCGCGCCCCATCCCGGGCAATCTCGGTCAGCGGATCGTCAACAGATTCCGGCTGACGCAGGGCGATGATGTCGGTATTCTTCGTCATAGGCGTATCGTTCCTTCTGGAAGTTCTGGCAGGCTTCGACACCCGCCACGATACGCCGCCTTCTCAAACACCGTCACCCATTTCCCAGCATAGCTCG
>NZ_PGTB01000344.1 GCF_002786325.1 Pseudooceanicola lipolyticus
GGCCCAGGCCGCGATCTCGGGCGCCGGTTCGGCGGCAAAGACGGTGATCCGCGCCGGGGTCTTCAGCAGCAGCCGCAGCTTGGCCAGCGCCGCCTCGCCGCCACCCGACAGCACGATGCGCCGCCCCGCGGTCGCCAGGAAGATCGGGAAATGCTGCATTGCGCCATCCTCGGGTTCATCGTTTGACTTGTGCAGGAATATAGGAAATATTCCCCCTTCAGCGCCATACGGGCAGGGAAATAAGGACGCTTGTTCCAAGCTGACGCTCAGATGGAACGTTTGCACCTGCAGAAAGGGTAAATCAGGAATGTCTGTGCGGATTGACGAGGTGGATCGAAAAATTCTGGCCGAACTGCAGCGTGATGCCAGCCAGTCGCTGGACGATATCGCCAAGGCGGTGGGCTCGTCCAAGACCCCGGTCTGGAACCGGATCCGCAAGCTGCGCGAAGGCGGCGTGATTGGCCGGCAGACCGTGATTCTGGATGCCGAGGCGCTGGGATTCGAGGCCTGTTTCTTCGTGCTGATCCGCACCTCGGAACACGAGGCGGAATGGCAGCGCGCCTTCCTGAAGGCTCTGAAGGACCGCCCCGAGGTGCAGGAGGCGCATCGCCTGGCCGGCGATATCGACTATATCCTCAAGGTGCGGGTGAAAAACGCCCGCGCCTATGACGCCTTTTACCAGGCGCTGATCTCCGAGGTGAAGGTGCATAACGTCACCGCCCTGCTGTCGATGGAAGAGATCAAGTCAACCACGCTGCTGCCGCTGGACAGCTGAGGGGTGACGAAACACAGGGCCGGCGCGGCGCTTTCCGGTCCGGCTTTGACCCGGCAGGGGCTTGCGGTAATCTCGGCGCCATGACTGCTCACATTCTGCGCACCGGCTGGATGGTTCTGGCCTTCCTGCTGGCCGTTGCGGCGCTGGCCGGCGGCGTCTGGCGCTATGGCTATCTGCAGGCGCTGGACCAGCTGGCGCATCGCGCCGAATCCGATCTGGCGCTGGCCAGCGACCGGCTGGGCGCGCAGCTGCAGAACTACCAGGAACTGGCGGTGTTGACCGCGTCGCACCCGGCGCTGGACGGGCTGGACGACCCGGCGCGCGCCGCGGCGGCGGATGTGCTATTGCGCGCCACCGCGGACAAGACCGGGGCGATGGATGTGCTGTTTGCCGATACCAATGGCCGCGTGCTGGCCGCCGCCCGCGACGGCGCGCGCCCCGATCTGCGCGCGGCGCCCTATTTCCGCCGCGCCATGCAAGGCGCGTTGGGATCCGGCCATGGCACCGATGTCGAGTCGGGCCGCCGGGTGTTCGCCTTTGCGGTGCCCGCCTTTGATGCCCGCGGCCGGGTGCGCGGCGCGCTGACCTTCATCGCCGATGCCGA
>NZ_PGTB01000345.1 GCF_002786325.1 Pseudooceanicola lipolyticus
CGCCTTTACGCCCGCTATCTGAAACGGCCCTTCGACCTTGCGCTGGCGCTGTTGGCGCTGCCGGTCTGTCTGCCGGCAATTGCGCTGCTCTGGGCGCTGGTGCGGCTGGAGGGCGGGCCGGGGTTTTTCAGCCAGGCGCGGGTCGGGCGCGGCGGCCGGGTCTTCGCCTGCTGGAAGCTGCGCACCATGGTGCCCGAGGCCGAAAAGGTGCTGGCCGAGCTCTGCGCCCGCGACCCGCAGGCGGCGCGCGAATGGCAGACCAACCAGAAGCTGGCCCGCGATCCGCGCATCACCCGCATCGGCGCGGTGCTGCGCGCCACCAGCCTGGACGAGCTGCCGCAGATCCTCAACGTGCTGAAGGGCGACATGAGCTTTGTCGGCCCGCGCCCCTTCATGACCAGCCAGGAGCGGCAATATCGCGAGGGCGGCGGTAGCGCCTATTTCCACCTGCGCCCCGGCATCACCGGCCCCTGGCAGATCGATGGCCGCGGCGCCACCGCCTTTGTCGACCGGGTCCGCTATGACACCGCCTATTGGCAGCGCCTGTCGCTGGCCGGCGACCTGCGTTTGCTGGCCCGCACCGTCGGCGTCGTCCTCGGCCGGACCGGGCAGTGAGGAGGGCGCCATGAGACTGCTGGTTCTCGGCATCAACTATGCCCCCGAAATGATCGGCATCGCGGTCTATACCACCGGCCTGGCCGAGGCGATGGCCGAGCATGGCCATGACGTTTCGGTGGTCACCGCGGTGCCCTCCTATCCCGGCTGGAAGGTGTTCGACGGGGTGCGCAAGCGCGGCTATCGCTCCAAGGGCAACGGCCCGCGGGTGGTGCATTGCCCGCTCTACGTGCCGCGGGTGCCCAGCGGCGCCCGGCGCATCCTGCATTATGCCAGCTTCGCGCTCTGCGCGGCGCCGGTGACGCTGTATTACGCGCTGCGCTACCGCTCGGACATGGTGTTTGTCGCCGCGCCGGCGCTGCTCTCGGCGCCGGTGGGCTGGCTGGTGGCGCGGCTGACCGGGGCGAAATGCTGGCTGCATGTGCAGGATTTCGAGGTCGAGGCCGCCTTTGCCACCGGGCTGCTGCCCAAGCAGGGCCTGGCCGGGCGGCTGGCGCGCCGGTTCGAGCGCTGGATCCTGCGCCGCTTCGACCGGGTCAGCTCGATCTCGCGGCCGATGCTGGACAAGCTGCGCGACAAGGGCGTGGCGCCGGAGCGGATCTTCGAGCTGCGCAACTGGGCCGACCTGACCCGGATCGCCCCCGGCGGCGATCCGGCGGCGATGCGCGCCGAGCTGGGCATCGCCACGCCGCATGTGGCGCTGTATTCCGGCAACCTGGCCAACAAGCAGGGGCTGGAGATCCTGCCCGAGATCGCCCGCC